>DMXI01000687.1 GCA_003483885.1 Microscillaceae bacterium | reverse complement strand
CCTACACCAATATGAAGCTCTTCCAGGGGGCCAGAGTCTACGCCCGATTTGACCGCATCAAGATCAACACCGACCGTCGCTTAATAGATGGCGAACTCATCTCCACGGGAGCGGGTGTACAACTGGTACCCGATGAGTGGAAAAACAAATACCTTAGTTTCACAAATGAAATCAACCGCTTATTTGACGAAATAGACAAGGGCCTCGACAAGCTGGATGCAGCCATGGGTAAAATTGATGAGGTATTGAAGAAAATAGACGAATGGCTCGTGAACTACCAGGGCGAAGACAAGGAAGACCTACTGGAAACGATTCGCATTGGCAAAAAGGAAATTGATGATGGGAAAAAAGACATCAAAGATGGAAAGGTAGCAGATGGAGTGAAGAAGTTGAAGGATGGAAGTGGGAAGGTGCTGGGAGTAGCAGGTAAAATGGCCAAGGAGGCTCTGGAAAAACTCTGGCAGGAGTTGAAAGACTTGTTTCAAAAGATTATTCAAACCATCAAAAAAGACGATGAAACCTCCCAAAAACAACTCTATACTCAAATGGACTCGTTGAGTACCACCATTGATCAGGAAGTGGACAAACTCAAACCCTCGGTTACAGGAGTGGCACCGGATTCGGTGGTAGTAGATTCGGCTACTTTGGTAATCGTAAACACCAATATGGCCACGACGAAAAGTTTGTATCCTGAAGCCAAAGTGTACCTGGAAGCCCGCCAAAAATACCGCGAAACCGTGGGTAAGTATCAACAGAAAAAAATTCGGGTAGTGTTACTCGTGGAGCTATTGCAAAAGGCAGATAAATTGGCCCTGGTCATTCAGCAAATCAAGGACAAGGCCGTGAACATTGTACAGGAATATGATGCTTTGAAAAAAGCGGGTAAAGATGAATTGCAAATCATCGCGGGGCTAAAGAAGTCGGTTGAGGGCTTTTTGAATGAAGTAGTGGTCACCCCATTTTTAGTAGACAACGGAATCAAGAAATAACAATGCAGGCAATGAAAACATCGAACATAACACTCCTCTATATTTTAGGTTTGCTTTGGCTCCTGCCTTTAGTAACCCAAGCCAAAGACATAGATCCCGAGATCAAAAAACGGATTGCGCAAGGAAGCAAACAGCTTCGAGCAATATTGGCCCAAAATGCCAAAAATGATCTACAGGGTTTATCACATAAAAATCGCTATGTGTTGGGGGACACCCAATGGATTGCCACCAAGAATGGCACCTTAGAAAGTACTGCTATTGAAGCCATTAACAAGCTGTTGGTGACTTACAACACCAATGAGAATAAAAAGTATGCTTACAATGCAGTGAAGCTGTACTTATACATTGGGGGCACACGTGGCTTTAAAGTGCGTAAGCCCGGACCTAATGAGACCTTGGCCCAAATGATGGCCCGTATCAAAAGTGAAAACGACAAGGGGAGGCAGGAATATGAAGCTTATAAAAAGGCATTGAAAGATGAAGCAGCCACGATGCAAGGAATTGTAAGGGAAGCACCACCAACTTTTAAACAAGCCACTTACAATATAATGGCGGGAGTAGCGGTGTATATTGGGGGGTATACAGGTACGATCGAAAGTGATGAGAGCTTTGTATTAGGTGTACATGATTTTATCCTGAACAAAAAACTCAAAGATACCAATCAAGAGGTAAGGGGGTATCTTAGAAATAAGATGTATGCATATATCCGCGATTTAATTAATTTACCGCGTGACATCCAACCCTCGGAAGTGAAAGCCCACCGCGCCAAAGTAACCAAGGCAATGGTCACCGCGCTCACCCAGGAAATGGGGAACTATCACCCCACCGAGAATCCAGCCCGATTTGATTTCAATGCCGAAATCCCAGAGGCAGCCTACACCTCTACTGAAACCTATACTGCGGAAAACTGTATTTTTCTCAAAGAAAAGACGGACAAAAAAACAAAGAAAGCAGCTAAAGGACTGACCGTGATTGACTATACAGGCACTATGGGAGGCAAAAACCTGGACATTGTCTGGAAACCTGACTTATATGAAGCACGGGAAAAATCTACTAAACTAAAAGTGATCATTACGCGGGAGTCTACCAGACAAACCCATGCGGCTGATTTTAAACGGATTCTTCGAAAAGAAGGAGAATTTAACGCTGACAATGAAGAAATGGTGATTTGGATGCACTTCAATGCCCAAAACAAGATAGAAGAGCGGTATTGGTACCATTTGGGCATCCAACACGAAATAGACAAAGAGGCCTTCCGAAGGCGCCTGGAACAAGCTCAAGGAGCATTTTTGCGCACCACCGGAGAAATCTTAGTAGCAGGTACAGCCACTGTGGTGGCTATTCCAGTGGTATTGGCCAAAGGTCCCACTACAGCGATGGAAGCCGGATTGGTAGCCGGGTATTTTTATGTGATGAAAAAGTTTGTAGATGAGTCGGTCAAATTGCTCGCCAATGCCCCCATTCCTAAATATTGGTGGAATCCTGCCTGTAAGCCCAAACCCAAGGGGAAAGATTGTAACGATTGTAAAAAAGGGTATCAAAACCTATATAAACTTAGCAAAAAGAACCAACTAAACCTGGCCTTTTTTGCGGGCGTGTACAATGGTTTGCTGGACCAGGTAAAGGGAGCCGCTGAACTTAATAAACTGGGGATGGACTACCTCACAAACGCTCAAACCCGAAAAAAAGTCAACGAGCTTATCCAGAAAATAAAGGTAAGTCAGCTACTGGAAGAGATAAAGAAATACATCAGAAAATATACCGACTGTGGGGAGCATTATCAGGTGTACCAAAGTGGCAAAGATTTTATCAACATCTTATCGATGTTTACCGGTGTGGGTGAGGTAAATGCCGCGGCTAAATCGGGTAATCTACTGGAGACCCTTTCTCGCAGAGTGGGAGGTAGTGCCACTGCCCTGGCCAAAAACACCCAAAAACTACTCACCAAGCTCTATTACCTGCCTAAAAATGCCGTAGAACTGGTGACCAAAACTGCGGGTAAATCTTATGAATTGGTGGCAGTGAAAGGAAATCAAGTCATAGGACGCATTAGAAATGGAGTGTTTGAAGCTAGGGCCTGGGCCACCAATAAGGTAAAAGTAATTGCGTGCAATATTTTAGGTAAAAACAAGTATTGTATTGGTGTCAACAAAAAAGGGGAAACTAAGATATGTGACGAATTTGGAAAATGTTTTGTAGCAGGGACTTTCATTCATACTTGCAACGGATACAAAAAGATAGAGGGCATCAAATCAGGTGATTTAGTTTGGAGTTACAACACCGAGACCCACAAGAAAGAACTTCGCAAAGTACTTAAAACATTTGTACGTACTGCCCATCAATTAATTTACTTACACATAGGCAAAGAGGTTATCAAAACGACGGCTGAACATCCTTTCTATCTGGAAGGTAAATGGGTCAAAGCAGGTGACTTGAGCCGAGGTGATCGTTTATATCTTTTTCACTCCCGAAAAGTTGCGTTAGATAGTCTCACCAAAGTAGATACCAGTGTAACAGTTTATAATTTTTCGGTGGCCAAGAACCACAACTATTATGTTGGGAAAGAGGGAGTTTTGGTGCATAATGCAAACGGTTATGGTGATACATTCTCGCAAATGACAGCTAAATCCACCAGAAGAAAGTTAAGATCAATCAATGATAAGAATTTTGGTTACGAAATTGAAGAAATTGTATATAAGAACGAAAGCATTTACGGTGGTCAAATAAGAGAAGGGGTTTATAAAATAACTTACGAGAATGGAAAGGTTTATGTGGGAAAAGGACCCATTACCCGAGCCAGAGCATCAGCAAGGGAAAGATCAAAAAATAATGGATATATCAAAGTAGAAAAAATTGAATGGTATCAGGCAATGGATGAAAATGATGCATTTATTAAAGAATATTTGTTATTGGAACAGCATGGGGGGCATCCTCCTAAATCTCCACCTCCGGGTTATTCTCATACGAATTATAACAAAGATCCAGCAGATAAAGGCCTTTTGAGATATAGCAATTTAAATACTGCTGAGAAAAAATATTATGATAATTTTTTTGATAATTGATTTATATGGAAAAATGGGAGTTTAAAAAAGATGATTTTCGTTTTCGTAGAAGACTTAATAATCAAGAATTTTTATGTGTTGAGTTAAATAAAATTGACCAATGTATGGAATATGCAATTCAAAATGATATTAAGCATTTTGAAATAAGTTATTTTCATCATTACAAGTCAAATGATATTTCTTTCTTGATAAATTATATAGAGTATATCGAAGGCTTATATTTAAGTAGCGATTTTCTCGATATAAGTCCATTAAACCAATTAAAGCAATTAAAGCAACTAGTCTTTGGGGATCATGAACAACAACATCTTGACCTAGCGAATCTTCCTAAACTTGTTTTTTTATCTTTTACTTGGCATAAAAATATAAAAAATCTTGACAAGGCTTATTCTCTGGAATCCCTTGGGATTGGCAAATACAATCCAAAAAGTAAAGATTTTAGTCAATTGTCGCAATTGAATAAGCTTCATAGCCTTGGTATTGATCGTTCTAATATTACTGCGCTCTCAGGGTTAGAAAATTTAAGTCATTTACAACACCTTTCTTTACGTCATTGCCCAAAACTAGAGAAATTTCAATATTTTGATAATTTCAGAAATCTAAAAAGCCTATCTCTAGACCAATGCAAAAGAATCAGCGGTTTACCTCAAATTCAATATATCAAGCAACTCGAGAGTCTCAGAATGGATGGTTGCCCAGATATTTCAGACATCAAGTTTCTTGCTGAATTAAAATTTTTAAAGAAGTTGTATATTATGAAAACAAAAGTATTGGATGGAAACATGTCGCACCTTTTTAAGTTAAAACCATTTGAAGAACTTGCTTACACAAATTATATACATTATACCCATGATAATTGGGACATTATGAATACTGATGAGCCTTAGTGCAAACAATAGCTTATCGTAGCTTTTACCCTGCTAGTGCGAGCTTTTAGCTCGTTCTTGTAACCCTAAAACACAACAGTATCCATCAAACCTGTAAGAACCGCTTTCAAAACCTACAATGGCTACCCAAATAAAGCTTTACCATATTTAAAGGATATTGATCAGGGCAAGGACTTTCCAAAAGACTATTAAACATGAAAGATTTAGCAAGTAAAATAAATAAAGCCTCTCGCTTACAGGGAGTCCAATCTCTGGTACAGTTTAGAGACGAAGTTCAGCAAGTGGGAATTACAGATTTTGTAGTATTTATGCTTCGTCAATATAGTTTTCCACTAGGAAAGTTATTAATACCATACATTACAACTTTTGAACAATTACCGCTTAAAGATTGGATATACATTTTAAAAAGGCTCTCAGATGAACAATTAAAATACTACCCAACTGCCCTTGATGTATTTTTAATTACTAGTTATGTCATGCTAGAGATAGATTTCATTGAAGAATATGCTGATTTAGATGATGTAGATCAAGAGTTTCAGAAAGATTTTTTGGAGGATTACATAGAAAGGCCAGGAAGATTACATTTTAATGAATATTATCAATCTATATTGAATCAAGCTGGTGTAAATAAGTCTATCTTCAAAAATGTCAAGCAACACTTATTGAGTGAAGGAGCTACAGAAGCTATTGAAATCATAATGCCCTCACCAGATATTATGTATGGTGTACAAGTACAACATATGCAATTTGATTCTCCTGATTGGCCTTGGGCAAAAAAATATATATCAAGTGGTAAATAAAATAAAGTTTTATAATCAATTATACTCTGAACAAGACTTCTGGCAATTAATTGAAAAATCTTGGAAATTATTTGAGTAAGCGAATCATATACGTCAAGAGATTATACAAAAAGAGGTATCTCCAACATTGCTAAAAAAAGCAAGTGAAGCACTGAATCATTTGGTGATACCCATTATTGAAGAAAAGTTACGATTACTTAATAAAGAGCATTTAATTGCATTTGACCAAATTTTAGAGAAAAAATTGTATGATCTAGATCGTGAAAATGTTCACGAATATTTAGAAGGTTCAGATGATGGTTTTTAATATACAAGAGGTTTCGTGGTAAGTATGGGAAAAGATTACTATTTTCAAATACATGAAAACCCGTTAAAGGCTACCAACGATAAATTTTCCTGGTATGTGACAGGAGATATTAGTTGTTATGATCTATGCTTTATAGCAAGCTCTATATTTAGCGATACGTACAATGAAAGTTTACCTGAAACAAGCATCTCGCGAGAATCTTACTCTAACCAAAATGGATGGCCAGAAGGATTTTAGAAAACCCATATGATACCCAAATCCTCCATACTACTTTTCAAACAAGGTCTTTCTCTTTATTTACGAAACTACATAAAGGATGCTTATTACTATACTATAAAAAGTAAGTACGCAGCTATTTATAGGCAGGACTGGGTAGAGAAATGTGATAAATTGCTTGAAAAAATCAAAATAAAACTTCAGCAACAGTATCAGCAAATAGTTTATTGGCCCTCAGGCAAAGGATCGTTTGCTTTTGATGGCAAAAAGTTTGGTTATTTTGATGCTTCGGGCGATCAAGTGATCAGCTATGTTTATGATTTTGTAGAATTAGAAATACATGGTGACTTTGAATATTTTAGAGCCGAAAAAAATGGACAACGATACTTAGTATTTTTATCAGGTGAAGAATACACTTTGGCAAACACTATAGAAGAGCTTATGCCCAATACTGAAGCTGTTGCATTTTATAGTAATCCTGTTTTTAACGACTTTAGCGCTTTGTCAAAGTACCGTCAAATTAAAGTACTCATTCTTGATTATTGTGGATTAGATCATATTCCCTATAATCTTGGCTCGTTGAAAAGTATTGAAAAAGTAAGCCTGGCTGGAAATAATATAACATCTTTTCCAAGTTTCATTTTCCAACTTAAAAAGGTAAAGGAGCTCAGCTTATCAGAAAATCCAATCCAATCCATTCCAGAGAAGGTTCTTAACTTGAATGCACTCGAGTCACTATGGTTGGATCATTGTCTTATAGGACAAACAAATTATGATAATAAACCAGTAAAAGATTCTATTTCACCAATTAGTTTAAGTTCTTTACAAAGCTTATCCTCTATCTCCATTTGTTCGAGTGGTTTAAAAGAAATCCCTGATTTTATTACTTCTGTTCCTTATCTTAAAACTTTGAAACTATCAAGTAATCAAATTAATGATACTACCGCTTATAAACTTTCCTTAATAAAAGGACTTGAAACTTTGGATTTAGCAGGTAACGAAATTTCTACACTACCAGATAAACTTTACAAACTTAAAAAACTTAATTTATCTCATAATCAATTAACAAAGGTCACAAACGCAATTTCTTCTTTGTTAGTGTTAGAATATTTAAACCTTTCAAATAACCAAATAACCCATATATCAAATGATATTAAAAACTTGGTTCGTCTCAAAAAGATCGATATATCAAATAATTTATTGACGAATTTTCCTAACTTTTTTTCTGGTACTAACATTAAAATCCAAAACGATGAATTTAATAAGAAAGCAAGTGAAGGTATCGAACACAATCCTACCCTTGAAGAAAAAATAGAACTCTCTAAAACTACTTTACAACTTAATTTATCTTTTGAAGGTTTAGATCAACTACCATTTAGTGTTGACGAGTTAAACCATATAGAAGAGCTTAATTTATCTTACAATAGGCTAAATACCTCTTTTACAGAAATCTGTAAATTAACAAAACTTAAAAAATTAGACTTTAGCGGAAATCAAATCACAGATTTACCAATAGAAATAAATAAGCTTAAAAACTTAGAGGAATTAACTCTTAATGAGAATCGCTTAAGTTCTCTTCCTGAGACTTTCCGGCAATTAAATAGGCTTTGTAAATTAGATTTAAGTGTAAACCAGTTTATTTTTATTCCTCAAGAGATATTTAGCTTGGATGCGTTAAGTGACCTGAACTTATTTGGAAACCTTATCAAGTCATATCCAAATGAGTTAATTAATATGCCTTGTTTGAACCGTTTTACCTTAAGTGATAATGATGATTGGTTACAGTTTAAAGACTTCTTATCTGACTTAAATTATGAGTGTGAGGTTAGAATTTTTGATGATTTTGGGAATGATCTACTTTAAATACAAATGTGTAATGTCTCGGTAACTATTGAAATGAGATTTTTTGAAAATGGAAAGCTAAGATGCAAAAATGAGTAGATATCACTAACAACAATGGAAAATGATTGAGTAGTGGGAGTTTGGACAACAGCCCAGATAAAACTTATGCCCCAAAAGAAGAGGAAAAACCAGTGAAAAAAAGTTGGTGGAAGCGAGTGTTGGGGAGAAAATAATGCTGTCTGTGATGAATTTATGAATGGAGATTAGAATATGGACTTAGACTTTAATATTTGTGAACTATACATAACGGCAATATTAGGTGTAGAAGCACCGTCAACAAATTACTTCGGAAAGGAATTACAGATATATTTATCTGATAGTGTTTCACCCTACAGGCTTTTTCTGGATAATCCTACTTTTTATCATATCATTGATCATCTGATGGATGTTTACTTGGTGTCGCAGAAAGTAACCGTTAGGCTTTTTGGGAATGAAATACATTCTATCCCGCACTTAAAATTTACTGAGGAGGAAAAAAGGGTACAAGCAATGGAGGCTTCTTATTATGTTTTCAAAAATGAAACGGACATGGTGAAGCACTCCTGGCAAGCTTATCCTGGTTATACAGACGAAAAAAAAACCAAGTTTTGGAAAAGATGGCTAAGCAAGCAGATGCGAAGATTGGATTTTTATGGATTTGATCCTTATTACCTGTATCAACAAAAGTTATATGATTTTTGGAAACACCATGAGCCGAACCTGGATTCCTTTCTAAACCAAATAGTAGAAATCAGAGAGCTTGATAGATCAAAAATCAAAGAAAACTTAGGTTTTAAAATTAAATAATGGAAAAAATTGAATTTGCTTACGTGAATACTTTTGGTTTTCAGAAAAACGAAAACCTGTTTGTATTTAAACTATTAGGTCAAGACCAAGAATTTTATATAGCATTGGATAATCTAGCAGCAAAAACTTGGATCGTGAAAATCGTTCAATGCTATCGTGAATATGTGAATCTATCGTTTGTATTTGATAGTCAATTTCAGGTCATAAATATAATAGAATGATTAACTACTTTTATTAAAGTAGAAAATGGTAAGTCTGTTTTAATTTCTAAGAAAGAGGTAGAAGAAAAAGTATGGGATAAAATACATTGGAGATTTGGTAAAAAATTAAAACAGGTCAACGGACAACCGATTTATCAAGATTAGAAAGTATTCAGCAAACTGTGTCAAAATAAAAATGGTTATTTTTAATATTATGGAAGAAGATAGCATAGACTTTTACTTTTCTGCCTTCCAAGCCGGGGCTATCACAAAGCTAAAATCAGGCGCTATAGGTAAACTTTTATAGTTAGAGGAGGTTTTTTTGATAAAACTTATGCCCCAGCAAAGGAGAAAAAGTCAACGAAAAAAAGTTGGTGGAAGCGAATGTGGGGTAAGAAATGATGATGCTGTTGATGAATTTATGAATGGAGAATAAAATATGGATTTAGAGTTTGAAGTTTATGAACGATATGTAACAGCAATATTGGGTATGGAAGCATCTTTAACGAATTATTTTGGCAAGGAAATTCACGTGTATTTATTTGATAATCCTTCTCGTTTTGTCCTTTTTTTAGAAAACCCTACGTTTTACAATATCATCAATTACATTGTAGATGCTTACCTAAAATCTAAAAAGGTCACAATCAAACTTTTTGTGGATGAAATACATTCTATCCCACACTTAAAATTTACTGAGGAAGAAAAAAAGGCACAAGCAATGGAGGCTTCTTATTATGTTTTCAAAAATGAAACCGACATGGTGACACACTCCTGGCAAGCTTATCCTGGTTATACAGACGAAAAAAAAACCAAGTTTTGGAAAAGATGGCTAAGCAAGCAGATGCGAAGATTGGATTTTTATGGATTTGATCCTTATTACCTGTATCAGCAAAAGTTATATGATTTTTGGAAACACCATGAACCAAACCTGAATTCCTTTCTAAACCAAATAGTAGAAATCAGAGAGCTTGACAGATCAAAAATCGAAGAAAGCTTAGGTTTTAAAATTAAATAATGGAAAAAATTAAATTTGCTTATGTGAATACTTTTGGTTTTCAGAGAAATGAAAATCTGTTTGTATTTAAGCTATTAGGCCGAGACCAAGAATTTTATATAGCATTGGATAATCTAGCAGCAAAGGCTTGGATCGTGAAAATCATTCAATGCTATCGTGAACATGTGAATCTATCATTTGTATTTGATAGTCAATTTCACGTCCTAAATATAGATTGAGCTCCTAGCCCTCACAAAAACCAACAAAAAAACCCAGGCACAAAGTACCCAGGCTTTCTATTACTTATGGATATTAAGTATAAAGCTAACTGCAGATTATTGTATATTTTTTGAGGATAAAGAATCAAAAATGAGGGCATAACTTCCGCCTGAGATGAATGTAGGGCGAAACTTGGAATAGAAGGTAAGATAAATGATATAGATCAATTATGCTTGATACAAAAGTACACAAAGAAGGAAGGATTCGCTAAAAAGTACCGTAGACAAAGCGTAGACAAAAATGTAGACAAAGCGTAGACAAACTCGGATAAAGCAGAAAGTAAACGACGGTGAAGGATGTAGAAAAGCGAGGAATTAATTGAACAACTGACTGATGAACTCCTTAAGTTCCACCTCTTTGGGGAGTCCTAGTTTCTTTTTGAGGCGATACTTATGGGTTCTTACGCTTTCAGTGTTGATGTTGAGCAAGTTTGCAATTTCCTTGTTCGACATATGCGTTTTGATATACGCACAGTATTTCAGGTCTTCGGTCGTTAGTTTGGGAAACCGATCTTGTAGAATGGTAAAAAAACGAGGGTGAACCTTCTCAAAGTATTTCTTGAAGTTTTGCCATTCGTTTTCCATATCCATGCTTTTCTCGATAAACCGGACAATTTTCGTAACTTCCAATGCCTCGGTTTCGGGTAAAGTATGGAGTTTTTCTAACCTTTCGCGAATGGTTTTCAACACTTGGGTTTTTTGGTTCAGCTCCAAAATCTTAGTGTTCAACTCCCGGTCTTTTTGCTCCTTAATGAGTTGGTTTTTGCGCTCTATCTCCTGGTTTTGATCTTTGATGGTGCGGTACGAACTCATCAAGTTGAGCACTGAGGCTACTCTTGCCCAAAGCTCCACTTTTTGGATAGGTTTGCGAATGTAATCTAGCGCACCAGCATCCAAAGCCGCTTTTAGGTTTTCGGAAGTAGTATATACTCCCGTGATGAGCAAAATTGGAATATCGGCTGTCACCGGATTTTTTTTAAGTGCCTTGGTCATTTCCAGGCCGTTCATTTGAGGCATATCCCAATCGCTGATAATTAAATCAGGCAACAATTTCTGGGCGACATTGTAAGCAATTTGTCCATTAGAGGCGGTCAGTAAATCATAACCCTGGTTGGCTTCTTCCAAAAAATTGGTAATGGTTTGCAAATTCTCGCTCTGGTCGTCTACCACCAAAATATTTACTCCAGTCAAGGTATTAAAACTCATATGTTATGTGGGATCAAGTATTCAAACTGTGATAAATAAAACACTCCGTTGTATATAAGCAAGCGTTAAAAGCTAGTAAAAATAGCGCTTAAGTATGGTTTTTTCAAAGAGTTTTGAAGGAACAAAACCTGCACCTTTTACCTTAAGATACAGGTTTTAAGTCATTACAATGATACTGTTGGGACAGTTTTTCTTTTATAAATTATTTATCCTTAGCCACCTTTGCCAGGTTTTTCTTATAAACAGACAAACGACGATCTTTTTGATTAGTACCTAATTCTACCGCTTTTTCGTAGCAAACTTTTGCTTTGCTGTGATCTTTTAGGGCAAAGTAAGCGTCACCCATCGCATTGTGTAATCTGGGCGAATCAGCGTTTTTCTCTTCCAGCTTCTTGTAATATTTCAATGCGTTGGCTGGCTGTTGGTGGCTCATGTAAACATTCAAAACTTGCAACGCTCTGGAAAGCCGAATCTTACCAATAAAGTTTTCGGATTCAAAATCTTTCATTAATTGCTGGTATTGCTCAAATTGATTGGCTCTGGCCGCACTGCGTACCAAGGTAAACAGCGTCCACCCACCTACTTCGGGCTTAAAACCAAACCGAGTGGCTCTTTCTTTATAATAGTTTCGAATATATGCCAAACCACCCTTTTGTTTGTACTCAGCAAAGGAATGAAGCACAAGCGCAGGATAATTATGGTAGTAACGTTTTAGCCCTCGATAAAGCGCGGCAAAAGGCGTAGAGCGGTGTTCTTCCCCCGCTAAATCCTGGTGTTCCCATTGTATTCCTTTTTCTTTAGCATTCATTTTCACCAAAAAATTATTCAAGTAGTCAGCCCCTTCTTTTACAGTTTCGCCGGGTTCACCTACATAAAAGCACATCAGGTTATTTGCCCGCTTTACCTGAGGTAATGCCTTATAAAGGTCTTTCACATCCGTATCAAACTTTGTCATCAACGGGTAAGGATCCGCAGCAAAGCAAGCACTAAACAAACTTGGGTGAGTACCCATCACCCTCAAGGCAAAACTTCCGGCAAACTGCCAACCAAATAGAAATCGATCTTTTGAGGTTCTAAACTTACCCTCAATCATTGGAATAAGTTCTTGCTCGATAAACTGTTGGTATTTAGGTTTTTGGCCCACCAGCAAGCGGTATCTTTGCCGTGCTTCAGCATTGACAATACTCACGATGATAAACTCAGGAGTAATGGATGCGCCCTTGAATTGGGTGAGCATTTTTAATACCCCTACGCTTAAAGGAAAGTACCATTGTCCGTCTATGACATACAGTACCGCATATTTTTCTTTGGATTTTTGGTAAGAGTCGGGGAGGTATACCTGAATCTCCTTGCTTTTGCCCAGTACTTTTGAGTCAAGCGTATATTTGGAACCTATCACATTGGCATTGCTTTGGGCAAATGTTGCCGGATTTATAAGCCAAACAACGCATAAAGCAAACAATAGTTTTTTCATAGTTAAGATGGTTAAATGTAAGAGGTTGTTTAATATTTTTATAGGCTATCAAGTCACTGTCTGAGAAAACAAAAGTGAAATGGACTATTGTCTTTACCCAAATCAACATAAAAAAATTAGAGGATACCCTCCCTTACCACCTTTTAACATACCATTATCAAAAAACATTTTTTGGATATCATTATCGAACCAAAGTCTCTGGTTTGTCCATTTTTATGATCCCAAATATTTGACTATTTTGCAGATTGATGCTTTAAATGAAGAAAGCCAAAACAATTTCAAACACTAACTAGACTCAATAACTTTACACAGTGAAAAAAATCAAACTCAACTTACTCATCAGCGAAACTACCCATCTTTCTGGTACTACCATTGTATCACCTTTGCATTTTATCGACATTGTTCGTTTAAATATTACCGAGTTTGGGATGGCCAAACAGCTCTACAAGGCCATTCATAAAAATCTACTCACCAAAGGCAGTTACCATCCTTTACTTAAATATGTATTAGATCAAGGCTTGCTCCACACTGTAGTAGAGGTACCGTTAGAGGCCTCCAAAAAGCAATTGTTTCCAAAACTTACCCTAAAATTTGATTGTTTTTACCTGGAAAATCAGCATCATCAGTTTCTGGGCTTTATCCCTACGCTTGGGGTGCAATCAGCGGCCAACTCTTTAGAGGAACTCATCGAGTATTTAAAAGACAATATTCAGCTAGAGTTTATCCGTAAAAAACGCTTTGAGTCGCCTACTTCTATTCTAACTACTCAATGGTTTTCAGACACCAAGATTCACGCGGTTCCTACCGAGTTTGATTTTTATACCTTGGCTGAGCAAGAAGACATCCAGCAACAAGAGCAGGAATCTATTTTACCCCAAATTGCTCAACGTTTACAGGTAGACGATGTAGAACTATTTAGACTTGAGAAAGAATTTGACCTATTGCTTACCACTATGAAAGCCAAACATCGCAGCAGCGTATTGATCGTAGGTGGTTCGGGCAAAGGTAAAACGGCCCTAGTGAAAGAGTTTTGTCGCATAAAGGGAGAACATGGGCTAGGCAAACACTCGATTTGGGAAGTATCAGCCGCGCAATTACTTCACCGCCTTACTGGGTTGGGCAGCTGGGAAGAATACTTGGCTGATGTGTGTCGTGAACTGCGCAAAACCGGAGATATATTGTACGTGAGCAACTTTGCCGAACTTTTTGAGGTAGGCCAATACATTGGCAATAACATGTCTATGGCCGATTACCTACGTGATTATATTTCCCGGGGCGAGATCACTGTGATAAGCGAATGTACTCCCGAAGAAGCCTCTCGCATTGAGATGCGTTCGCCAGGATATCTGGGTCTGTTGACTACAATTACAATCGAAGAGCTTTCCAATGAGCAGATTCTGGAAGTTATTACCGAAAAAACCAACCAAATTGCGGCCAAAAAAGATTGTGCTGTAGAAGAAGATGCCATTCAGGAGATTTTGCGTTTGCAGCAATGGTATACACCTTACTCAGAGCTACCTGGTAAAACCATTCATTTCTTGGCTTCCATAGTTTCCGATAAGGAAAAGAAAGAAATTAAGATCATTGATAAGGCCGCGATTTTTGAGCGTTTTTGTCAGGAAACCGGGATGCCCGAGTTCATGATCAACCCTGAAATACCGTTGGACATTGCCAAAATGAAAGCGTATTTTCAGCGTAATATTTACGGACAACAAGAATCTATAGATACTGTTACCAATCTGATGGTGGCCATTAAAGCCGCAGTCGTTAGGCGAGGAAAGCCCTTGGCTTCGTTGCTGTTTGTAGGCCCTACGGGGGTAGGTAAAACCGAAATGGCCAAAGTACTTGCCCAGTTTATGTTTGGCAATCGTAGCAAAATGATTCGCTTCGATATGAGCGAATATACCGATATTCAGGCAATTATGCGTCTTACAGGCGATGGGTTGGGGGGCGAAGGTTTGCTGACTTCATCGGTACGGCAGGAGCCGTTTTCGGTATTATTGTTTGATGAACTCGAAAAAGTACACCCTTCGTTTTATGATTTGTTGTTACAAATACTGGGAGAGGGGCGTTTGACCGATGCCCGAGGTCGGGTAGCCGATTTTTGTAGTACCATTATCATTATGACTTCCAATATTGGGGCCCGCTCGTTTCAAACTGGGTCTATTGGTTTTGTAGAAACCAAAAATGAAATAGATGCCGCCGCCGAACACTTCAAATCGGAGGTGCAAGCGTATTTCCGCCCAGAATTATTTAACCGTTTAGATCGGGTGATTGCTTTTGCCCCATTGGATAAAGTAGTGGTACGTAAAATCATTGATCGGGAAATAGACCTGATCAAAAAACGAGAAGGAATCAAAGGGCGCAACCTGGAAGTGGAGATTCGCTCAGAAGTACTCGATTATTTGGGCAAAAAAGGCTATAATGCCAACTATGGTGCGCGATTTCTACAACGTACTTTGCAAAAACAACTCATCATACCCTTTTCTCAGGTACTCAATGAATATGACTTTAACCTACCACTACAGATAGACATATATTTGATGGATGAAGTGGCTTTAGCAGCCAAGCGAAAAGAGGTGAAAAACAAAAAAGCCGACCTACACGAAAGTGCTATAGAAGATACACGCAAGAAAATTATCTTTGAAATTCAAAGACGGGAAGATATAGAAATTACCCAAAGGATTATCAGCGAAAACGAAAAGCTCAAATTTATTGACTTTATTACGTTGGCCACACGCTTTCGCCGTGAAACCAACACCATTGATAAAGGCAGCTATTATGCTCGTTTTTTAAGTAAGATTGACCGACTGGAACGAAAATTACAAAAAGCCAAGAGGCGTAAAAAAGAAAGCGATTTTTGGAAAGACGAGCAACAGCGTAAACATTATTATGAGCTCACCAACCTCAAACAAAAGTTCGAGGATTCTTTTGAAGAAATTGGTCATATAGAGTCTGATAACTTCTTGGTATTGAATGGTTACGAAGAACAAAACGAAACTGTCCTTCATGCCCAATTTAAAACCTGGGCACAAAACTTTTTTAGACTAAAGGCCCAATTGGTAGCCCTCGAAAATCCTGAGTTTGGCATATGTTCCTTGGGGATTTATGGTGCTAAAGCGAGCTTATTCACGCTGGCAGAGTTGTACATAGATTTGGCCAAAGCCTTTAATTTATCAGTAGAGGCTTATACCCTCTGGTACAATCACGAAGGATACTTGGACGGAGAGGTAGGAGTTTTGCCGGATGCTGTCGAAGTGGTTGAAGAAGAAGAAGATGCCTTTGCAGACGATGAAGCCTTAGAAGACACCCCAGTAAAAAAACCAAAAAGTAAGAATATTTATCGCTGGGAACCCTACCAAAAGCGAAAAAGACCTTCTCCTGAATTGCTCATTGGCGTAGAGATGCAGATCAAAGGAGCCTTGCCTTATTTATATTTTCGTAACGAAGGGGGAGTACATCATTATACGGCCAAGTCGGGAGCCCAGCAAAAATACCTGGTGCTGGCAATGCCCCAAACGTTGGAAAACTACCGCCGTCCAGAGAATGTATTCCGGAAAAATACTTACCAGGATCAGAAGCCACGTCGGGTATATGAACCCAAGCTCTTGAAAGATAAAAAATTTGATATCAAAGCCGAAGACAGCGATTACTTAAAAGTGCTTAAAGGGGTATTAGCCGATCAGTTTAATAAAAACGTAGATGAGTATTTGTTGGATTAATCCTGTGTAAGAGTATGTTAAAAAAATGATTGACTGATGGTCACTTTTCGTGCTAAATTATTACACGGGTGTATTTTTGCTAAAAAATGATTTTCCTCCTCAGACTAAATGTCGGAACTTTGCATCAGACAAAGTAACTATTGAGTGAAATTCATGAACAAACGAAATCAGATTCTCTACAAGGATAAAAATGCAAATATTGAATTATGTGCATTCAGCAAATGTTTGACAATCAATATTTCAGGCTTTTTAGGAAGTAACCAAATTATCAAACTGTTTGAAAAAAGCTATCAATTATTTACCGAATCTGCTCAATCCACCAATGCTTTGATTTTGAACGCAGAAAAACTCGGTGCAGTAAAAAAAGCCGAACAAGCGTGGCTCAGCAGTAACTGGAATCTGCGCATGTCTGATGCAGGTTTGAAACAATTAGCAATTATCCATCCTGACAATATTTTTGGCGAAGTAGCCATCAATACCTATCTCGAAAACAACCGGGGATCTTTGCGCTATGCATTGAACACTAAGACTTTTAAAGATACTAAAGCAGCCCAAAACTGGGTAATGAACTAAAAGTTTTGGATTTCGAACTAGGTTTATATGTTATAATGAAGTAGGTAAGCTCTAAGAGCTTACCTTTTTTTATGCTTAAAGTATAGTGTTGAAATGGACTTATATCAATTCACTATGATTATCCGTACAGATTTACGGCTGGAAGTCTCCCAATATTGCTCATTCCGATAAATCGCGAACGAGTATCGTCGCTTGTCTGAGGCGGGATTATAGTAGGGCCTCTGGCCGTTTCTACTGAAAAAGAGTGTAAGGGTTTTCTCAAAGGATTAGTATTATTTTACCCTATCAAAACGATACCTTTTGTTCCAGTACAAGGTATAACCAGCGCCTTTGGTTGCTTTTTTAAAAGTGATACGATTGCCATTATTGAGGTCTACGAATTTAGTTTTTGAGGTAGGATCTAGCGGTGAGATTTTTTTGCGTGGTAGATTATCAAGTACAAGCTTCCCATTTTCTACCCTTACCTCTACCAGATAATCTTTACCACGTACTTTTCCTGAGTATTTGTATTTTCCGACGTATGCCTGTAATTGACTCCGATCTAACTCAATGAGCGCTACGGTTGTATTAGATTGAATTCCCCAGCCATAACACCTGGAAAGCGCGATTCTAATCTCCCCAATTAATCGGCCTCCATTATCGCCACTGGTCATGACAATAAAAGCTGCTCCTCGGTGAACAAATGCCAGGAACTCGTTGGTAAAACCTTCGTTTTTGCCACCATGTTCAAAAAGCAACGAATCGCCCGACCAGTGAAGCGAAGGCCCCAAACCCCATTCGTTTTTGTGTTTTTGGAGCATTTGCTTAACCATATCCTGCGATAATATGCCACCTTTTTTCCCTTTGAAAATTTGTTGGATTTCGAGACAGTATTTTGCCAAATCGGTAGGAGTTGTCCACAGACCCGCAGCCGCTTGCTCAGGATAATTATGCCACCATCCTTTGATGATTTCTCCGTCACGTCTGTAAGCGGCACTGGCTTGTGCGTGGTATTGCTTGGGCAATGGCTGAGCATAAGTGCTATTGGTCATGTCCAGCTTTTTGAAGATATGCTGAGCCATATATTTTTCCAAAGGCATACCAGTCACATCCTCTACTACCTTTTCCATCACTGTATAGCCGCCTCCCGAGTAACGAAAACGAGTGCCAGGTTCCATATCTACCCTTACTGAAGCGGTGTTTCCTTTACCATTAAGCACTGATACAATATCTGGGAAATGATCATTTTGAGCATATCCTGGGAAACCATGTACCGTTAATCCCGCAGAATGGGTAAGTAACCCTCGCAAGGTTACTTTTTTGTTTTTAGTGAATTTATTTTCCGGCACTTTCCAGCCTTTCAGATATTGGTTCACATCTTTGTCCAACGATACTTTGCCTTCCTGTACCAGTTTCAGTGCGGCTAAAGCGGCCACTGGCTTACTAATAGACCCCGCCTGAAACAATGTATTGACGTTTACTTTTGTACCAGTGGCGGTGTTGGCAATGCCATAACCTTTGGCCCAGCGAATTTTACCTTCTTTCACAACAGCTATACTTACCCCTGGCACCTTATAATGTTTCATCCTATCGAGGATATTGTATTTTTTCACCTGGCCTTTTACTTGAATGCGAGGTTCCAAGCCGTTTTCTATCAGTTTTATTTCCTGATTGATTGTAGTTTTCTGAGCTTTGGCTGACAGACAAATTGTTGTGCAGCCAACAAGGATTAATTGAAGCAGTCTTTTTGTTCTCATGATTAATTTACTTGATGAACCCGTTTATACCTCTTAGGATTTTGAAAAAAATATAGTGGTTATAGCTCTGATTAAAAGTGGAAACGAGTTCGATGATTCAATCCTTATAACAAGACGAATTGCCATTAAAAACCTTACAATTGAGCGAACACTTTTTAGCCTATAATTAAACCGAAGAAGACCTCTTTTTCGCCTTTGAGATCTAATCAAAAACTAATTTTTAGACATACACCTGATTGGAATGCCAAGAAACTATGCCTAACTCGTCAACAAATGCTTTTTTTTCCTAATTTTAAAGCTTAAAGTAAAAGCAATCCATACAATGAATTACCTTTCTGTTGAGAATTTAAGTAAGTCTTTTGGCGAACGTGTGTTGTTCGAGGATATCTCATTTGGGATTAGTAAAGGGCAAAAAGTGGCTTTGGTAGCAAAAAATGGTACTGGAAAAACCTCTTTGCTCAAAATATTGACGCATAAAGACCAAGCCGATAGCGGGGCATTTGCTTATCATAAAGATGTACGCGTGGGTTTTCTGGATCAAGATCCAGACTTTGGTACTGCGGAGACGATCATTGATGCGGTACTCAACTCTCCCAGCCCGGTAATTCAGGCCATTAAGCTATACGAAGAGGCATTGCAAGACCCTAACAATGCCGATAAAATGGAGGAGGCATTGCAACGAATGGATACCCACAAAGCGTGGGATTATGAACTGAAAATCAAGCAAATTTTGTCCAAATTGAGGGTAGGGGAGTTGGAAAAAAGGATTGAGACCCTTTCGGGAGGACAAAAAAAACGGGTGGCCTTGGCCAAAGTACTCATTGATGATCCTGATTTCTTGATTTTGGATGAGCCTACCAACCACCTCGATCTCGATATGATTGAATGGCTGGAAAACTATCTGTCTGGTGCGCAACTGACCCTGTTTATGGTAACGCACGATCGCTATTTTCTGGATCGTATTTGCACCGAAATTATCGAGATTGACCAAAAAACCTTGTTCCGTTACAAGGGCAACTATCAATATTATTTAGAAAAAAGAGCCGAACGCGCCCAACAAGCGGCGGCAGAAGTCGAGAAAGCCCAAAACCTAATGCGTAAGGAGTTAGACTGGGTACGCCGCCAGCCCAAGGCCCGAGGCACCAAGGCCAAGTATCGTTTAGATGCTTTTGAAGAACTTAAGAAAAAGGCCAGTAAGCGTGTAGGAGAAAAAGAAGCCAACCTGGGAGTGAAAATGAGCCGTATGGGTAAAAAAATCCTCGAGATAGAACATTTGAACAAAAATTATGGGGATTTGAAAATGGTGGCGGATTTTAGCTATGTTTTTCAACGCAAAGAACGCATTGGTATCGTAGGACGTAATGGGGTAGGAAAATCTACCTTTTTGAATTTGCTCACGGGGCAAATTCAACCCGATAGTGGTACCATTACCAAGGGGGAAACCATCGTATATGGGTATTATACGCAGGACGGCATAAAACTGCCAGAAGACAAGCGGGTGATTGAGGTAGTACAGGAAATTGCAGAGGAAATAGACTTGGGTAAGGGACAAAAACTATCGCCTGCTCAATTACTTGAGCGCTTTTTGTTTGATCGTGACAAGCAATACAATTATGTATCTACCTTGAGCGGAGGAGAACGCAGACGTTTGTATTTGCTCACAATATTGGTGCAAAATCCCAATTTCCTGATTTTGGATGAGCCTACCAATGACCTCGATTTACTTACTTTAAATGTGTTAGAGGAATTTTTATTAGAGTTTGGTGGTTGTTTAATTGTCGTGACTCACGATCGTTATTTTATGGATAAGTTGGTAGATCACTTGTTTGTGTTTGAAGGGGAAGGGATTATTCAGGATTTTAACGGGAAGTATCAAGAATATCGGGAATACAAGCACTTGCAGGAGCTAGCCCAGGAAAAAGAGAAAAAAGTAGGCAAACAAGAAAAATATCAACAAGAAAAAGCAGAGAAGAAAGCAAGTGATCCTGTTCAAAAACGCAAGTTGACCTTCAAAGAGCAAAAGGAATACGAAAATCTGGAAACAGAAATAGAGCAACTCGAGGAAGAAAAAGATCAGCTCACCGAACAACTAAATAGCGGTACACTGGATCATAACGCCTTGCAAGAGGTATCAGAAAAGCTTGGAGGGGTAATGGATGCTATAGATCAAAAAACCGAAAGGTGGCTCGAATTGGCAGAATACATCTAAAAATGGTTACCAAAACCTGTCAAAACGTATATAATGTTTTAAAAGTTTCTCGGATTTAATTATTTTTATGACCTATTAACATATTGTTAAAAAATGGCATTTAATTTGTCCGATATATCCTGAAGTTGATCAAGCCAGTTATACTGTTTATCGAAACAATACATTAATAATTTTCAATCGCACGTAGTTAACCACATAGTGCTATACTGATTAAATGGTTAAACCCTTATAGCAAATATTGAGCAAATGAAAAATTCAATCTATTCAAACGTAGAGTCTGTAAACTCAGTAAGAAGTGGCCCTGGTATTTTGGGATGTAGCCTTAGTGAAGATGGGAGCAAATTTGATTTGTACGAACCAGGCAAGAAAGCCAAGCCTCGTAGACGAAAACTTTTTAAACGTTAGTCCATTGCGAGACTTCAGTATTTGAAGAAACTATTTTATTGTAAGTATATAAGCAACCTCATTTTGGGGTTGCTTTTTTGTTGTGTGTATATAAAGAAATACTGTAATTCTCTTTTGATCTAGCCTATTATGGAAAATGTAAAATTTAAATATGGAACTATACAACTAACTGCGGAAGTTGAGCAAGAGTATTTTTGGTCAGGTGTGACGATCAACTGTGGGAACAAAAAAATGAAGTTTCAGGAGGCGATTCCAGTGAGCATATTTACTAAGCAAAAACGATTAGAGTCCTCATTGCTTCAATTGATCGAGAGTGTACTTTCCAAAGTAGATTCATTTTTGGAAACAGCCATACTTTACTTAAAAAACACCCTTCTTGAAAATCCTTCCAAATATCATATCAAGGATGATGAATTGGCAGAATTGGATTTAGATATGTATGATTTTCCGGTAGATCTACCAGAAATCAATTTTTATGAAAATATGGAATGGATGATTAGGTTTGCTACTGGACGATTTGATATTTGTGATCCTTATGGGATTGCGGTGTGTTTCAAAGAAGAACAACCAATCTCTGTGGAGGACTTATCTGAAAATGAAATAATTGATTGAACAAAATATAATGATAGCTAAAAACATCAAAGAGGTATACCTTTGTCATAATTATTAATCAAACATAAATATATAATCAAATGAATAGAATTTTAATGTATACATTTTTTACAGGAATACTCATTTTTAATCAATCCTGTAGCAGAAAAAGTGAGCTAACTGAAACAGATAAAAGAACGATTATTAATTCTGCTAAAGCCACAGTTCAAAAAGTATTTGATGCCTCTAACAATCTTAAGTTTTTAGAAGGTTTGAACTATTATTCGGGAGACGCTGATGCGTATTATACAAACAATGGAACTATATTAACCTTAGATGATTTAAAGAAGTCGTATAGCGAGATTGGTTCATCAGTAGAGGTCTTGAAAAACGTAATCAAGAGTTGGAAAGCCAGCGTTTTATCAGAAAATACGGTAGCCTTTACGTTACCAATACATCTCAAAATAAAATTGGCTGGAATTCCTGAATACAATGGACAACTGGTTTGGTCGGGAATTGTGCAAAAGAGAAGTAATCAATGGAGGATTGTTCAAAGCCACGAATCTTGGTTAAATTGTGTAGAAGTAATGGCTGCTTTAACTCCAACTAATAAAAAGGAAAATTAACCCTATTTGATTACTACCTACATTAATAAAAACTGCGTTCTATTATAAGCAACCTTCATTTGAGGTTGTTTTGTTGCTTTAGGGCGTGTTTTGAACAGATCAATCATCGCTCGTTTTCTTCTCCTTTTTTTTCTCCTTTGATTTCGCATCATCTTCTTTTTTCTTGGTAGAAGAGGGAGGATTCTTTTTAGGCTCGATTTTCTTTTGCTTGCGGCGGAAAATATCTTTCAGATGACTAAAGTTTTTGTGATAACTGATAGATACACCATTGGTTTGAATATTACTTGGGGTAAGGTTGCTGGTATTGACGTTGTTGGAGTTAGCTTTTCGGAAAAACTTTAGATTAAGGTTTCCTGATTTATTCAAGCGATATTCTACAGTCACATCTCCAACCAAATTTTGGTGTGCGTCTTGTTCGTTGGCATCGTGGTTGTCAAGGTTTACATAACTACCCACCGATACCTTTAGGCGATCGTTGAAAAATTGCTTAGATAAATGCACTGCTAACTCCCGGTCTTTGGCAAAGGCGTTTTTATTGTTTAGGTTTAGGTCAATTTGTACCCCTCCCAGATAGCTATCCGACAATTTATTTAGCTGATCGGTTAGAAAACCACTCAAGCCAGAGCCTAACTGATACGTTACATCCACTCCGTTGCCTCCTTGGGCTTCTTCTGCCGTGATAAAATACCCTAATACTACCAATCCAAAGACCTGTTTGTAGAGTTCGTTTTGGTTATTTCTGATCTCATTAAGTTTACTTAATAGCAAAGTACTGGGGTTTTGGACCTTATCTCGTGGGATTTGAATATCAAAACTGATTTGTGGGTTCAAAAACTCCCCCTTGAGATGAATCAATACCTGGATTGGAATAATTCGTTTGGCTTGCTCTATTTCGCTGGCCTGATCAGTCGAAAGGCGATCCAATAGCAAACTGTAAGTCGAGGTTTTAGTTTCGTAAATGGTGGTAATATTCATGATCCCTTGGGTAGGGTCTCCAAAAAAGTGCACACTACTGCCTTTTTGCACGGCGATTTCTTTGTGTACTACTTCAAACAAATTGAGGGTATATTTACCTTCTTCAATGATGTAATCTCCCGAAATCTCGAGTTCGCCGGTGTTATCCATATTAACACTTAATTGAGTTTCCCCAGAACATTCCAGGCGATCGTTGGTGGATTCATTGATGATAATGTTTAGCTTGGCCTGGGGACTTACCTTAATGATTGATTTGATATTAAAGCCTGTTAAATTGGTATTTGCCTTAACCTTGGAGCTGTCTTTTACCCCTGAAGAATCTGGTTGTAGAGAAACAAACTTAATGTAATTGCTTCGTTTAACGTGTGTAGCTTCGTTGTCGTCAATGGAGGTAAATACATTAGAACCCGGTTTTAGGGCTACGTTGGCATTGATGTCCAATTCATCTAAAAAACCACTGACTTTGACTTTATAATCACTAAACACAGTGCCATGCAGCGTCTTAAAGTCGTATGCGGTAGACTTCATCAACTGAAAGTTTTCCGCCTCAATCATTAGATTAGTATAGAAGGCCCGATACCCCAGGTTGGTAATCTTTCCATTGACATAGTTGGGGCGACCATTGACATCGGTAATGGTAAAGTTTTTAAAGGAAATGACATCCTTATTGAAATAAATAGTCTGATTCTTAATAAAATGAGGCTCTCCCAGCATTTTTACCTGGAGTGTACTTTGCCCTTTGAACTTGATATCCCCAGTGATTTCGGGTTCCGCAATTTTGCCAGTAAGTCTCAGGCGGCCATTCATGCGCCCATGCATTTTTCGCATATACTCTGACACTAGAGGAGTAAATTGCTCCAAACGAATATTGGATACCCCTGTAAATACGTATAGGCTATCTTTGAAAATATGATAGGAACCATTGGCCCGCAGTCGATTATTTTTTCCCTTGAGTACTGCTTTTACACTGGCCAGCCCCTCTAGACCTTTTTCGGCTACTTCTACATCCAGGTCACCCAACACAATGTCCATTGCTTTGAGTTTTTGCACGTTCATATGCGAAGTAATACGCTCAATGTCAAAAGCATTGGTTACGGCCAGGTTTCCGTTAATAATGCCACCCAGTTTGTAATCGGTAAGGCCAAATATTTCTGGGATGGTTGCAATATTGAATTTGACAATATCGAATTGTTGAATAACCTTTTTAGCGCGATTGACGTGGCTTCGCAAGATGAACTTTTGTGATTGTTGCGATAAGGCAATGCTATCTATATACAGGTATTTATTGGCCAGGTTAAAGCTTACATTGCAGCCATTTCTAAATTCCCATTCCTGGCGATCTATGCTTATATAAGAGTTTCTAAACTTAAGGTTAAAGGTGTCTTTTTGAGCGGTAATGTTACCAAAAAGCTTGATTTCGGACCTCAAGCTGTCCGAGTTGAGCTTGATGTTGAAAGAAGCTTTGTCTTTTCTGAGGCCAAAACGAATGGTGGGAGTTTTAATGTCGATGTTTTGTTTGGTATCTATCCGGGTACAGGTGACAAATGCCCGGAGTGCCGTAGGAGTGCTCCGTACATTGAGGTAAAAGTTTTGTATTTTTTCCCCATCATAGCTTATCAATGGGGCATTTAGCTGAGTAATGAGTAGCTTTTTGTCTGGGGTAAATTTGGCGAATAGTTTTACGTTTTCAGCTACTTTGAGTGTAGGCACAAACTCATACAAGAGTTGTGGATTTTTTCTTAAGGTAGCATCTATTACTAAGTTTTGGGTATGCTGTAGTTTTACCGAATCTATGGGGAAATTGGAGTAATAGTTTTGTATAAAACCATTGAAAGCCAGGGGTAATTCCCTGACATTGAACTGCCCTTTGATGGTGGCATTCAAAAAATCAGACTTAAGGATAATATGGCGGGCATTCTTTTGTTCGTTGATATCCAGATGCAAAGAATCGAGCTTGAGTTTTTTGTTGTGATATTCCACCAAGGCATCATTTACATGCATGTATCCTAGTATACTATCCACATCAAACCCCTGAATTTCGCTTTCAATTTGTGCCCTTACATTCAAAGAATCTTCAAATAGGTTCATTGCCCTCAAGTGAAGATTGTATACATTCCCTCGTAGAAAAACACGGGGCTTCTCTTCGGTCAAATCTACCACATTCTGGAACTCTACATTGGCTTGAGCATCTTTATAGAAGATTGTATTCTCTAGAATATTGTTGATGAATTTGCTATTGACTCGGAGTCCCTGATAAGTGTATTTCTTATACTCTAGAGCATTTACCAGTAATTGTAGGCTATCTACCTGTACCTTTTGTGGGTTTTGCTGAGCGTCTACAAAAGCCTCAAAATTCAAAGCACCCACTTCTTCAGTATGGGTGATTAACCCCAATTGTACCCCGCGAGCTTTGAGCGTGCCCTTGATTTTATTATCATCAAACTTCGCATTGGTTTGTAGGTTAAACTCACTTTCCAGATTGCCAATAGAGGATTCTAATGTCCATTTCCCTTCCAGGTCTTTGAGGTATCCCTTCACGGCAGCACTGGTAGTTATTTGGTTGGTAAGCAATGCCTCAGGAGGGAGTGGGCGAGGCAACAAACTCTGTACAAAAGCTGGCTGAGCCTTAAGTTGATGGAGGTCAAGGTCATAAAATGCTTTGGGATAGTCAGTAAAGTTTTTGACAATCAAAGAAGTATGTAAGAGATTGTTTTGATTGGCTGCCGCCTGAAAGTGTTCCAGATGGAGTTTGTTTTTTTGTACATTGATAGAGCCTTCAAACTTAATGGTTTGTTGCTGGAGTTTGGGTGAAATGCCCCCAGTAAAATAGGTCAAATCACGAATGGCCAAGGAATCATTTTCAAAATCGATATGAAAGAAAGCACTCTTGAGGGAAGAATCAATGGCTTCTACCGAAGGTACATTTAGTTTGAAACCGTGGTGCAGCATAGAGTGATTGGTTTGAATAGTGCCCGTATTGATGAAAACCTGGGGGTAATGTATTTGCATTTTGACAGCGAATTGGCGTAACCCAAACCCACTTTTTTCGGCAAAGGAGAGTTGTTCAATGTCAAAAGTAAAATCGTTGGCACCTACTTTTATGTCTTTCATACGAGTGCTCAAATTGGTCACCAACAGATGATTATAATCAAGACGGGTAGGGGCAGGGTTGGAGGCATCGTTGTCATAGCGCAAGTTACAATTCTTGAAGATCAACGATTTGAGCGTAAGGCTATAACCACTGGGATTCAAGGCTTTTTTAGCAGGCTTGTCAGTTATTTTTGCGTTTTTTTGAGGGGCTGCCTCCAGTTCGGTTTGCTTGCTTTCGGCTTCTTGTTCAGGCGTTTCTTTTTGCTGATGAGTGGCTTGCCGGAAAGACAAACGAAGCTTGTCAAACATCAATTCATCAATGATTGGATGTTTATCTTCGAGGCCCAGCGTTTCAAAAGATGATTTAAATTCGCCCACATTGGTTTGCAGGTAAAGTTTTTCCCGGTCGTCCAGCCACTGGAGTTGTACATTTTTGAAATGAATTTTATGTAGGTTTACCTGCCAGGAAGCCGAAGGTGTTTCTTCAGTGGGTGTTTTTTTGACAGAATCTTTGCTGGCAAATGCATCCAATAAAAAATCGTAGTTAAACTTGGTGGCATTGGCAGCTCTATGGAGGTGTATACGTGCTTTTTCGAGACCTAGCTTGTGAGTGGTTACTTGCTTATGTAATAGGGAAAAGTTACTCAACTGTACCCGAAACTTTTTGGCGTATAAAAGTGTATCGGCATTTTTGTCGGGTACATAAATATCCTCGAGAACCACTGTTCTAAAAAACTCAATATTTACCCGCTGAATGGTAACCTTGGTTTGTAAACGGTCTTGTAGGTATTTGGTGGCTTGGTCTACGAGGTATTTTTGGGTAGAGGGAATTTGTACGGCTCCCCACGCAATTGCAAAAAGCAAGATCAACCCTGCCAAAAGGAAGACAGAGAATTTAAAAAGACCTTTCAATATTTTGCGTACAATAGACATTACTTTAAGTCGCTAAAAATAAGGCAAATACTACTCGAAAACAACCTAATCAAGAGTTAAAAATTTGTAAGAACCTTCTTGAATATAAGTGTTTTGAATGTGCTTTTGTAATGAGTGGTGGAGGGTTATTTTAAATTTGCTGGCCAGGAAACCCTAATAATTCAAAAAAATCATTAATTTGAATGCCTATTCAATCGTTTATCAGGGTATTATCATGCTTGAAACCATATTACTTATTTTTGGCGCTGTCCAAGGATTTATGATTGCAGTGATTTTGTTTACCAAAAAGCAAAATCGCATGGGCAATCTTTATCTGGGGATTTTTGCCATTACCCTGGCAAGCCAACTTGTAATGGCTCTAAGTCATGATCCTACCAAAAAAACCCCCTATTTATTTGGCGAAGTATCCTTTGAATCGTTCTTTTTATTGGGACCTTTGTTATACGGGTATGCTCGTGAGATTACGCTCAATCGTACGGTATTATCGCCTAAGTTTTTACTACATTTTTCGCCGTTCCTTATCTTTTTACTGCTCCGCTTATTGTTGGATAGTGGCATTGATTTGGGCTTCACTACTATATTTAAGATTAGTACCTCATCTGCCATTGTATTCGGGCTTTTGCAGTTGGCAAGTGTATCTATTTATGTATATCTGAGCTTTCAGGTAATTAATCATTATCATGTAAAAGTGCAAACTACTTACAATGAGGTCAAAGGAATCAGACTTAACTGGTTTATTTGGGTATTGGGTGCTGTACAATTTTTTGAAATTATATTGATTATAGATACCAAACTACTACTACTAAATAGTGGAGGGTTGAGTTTTATTTTGCCACCAGTAGTTAATTTTGTCATGATTTCCATCATTAGTTATGGGATGGCTTATCAGGCTTATATACAACCCAATATGTTTCGATTGTTGTTAGGTGATGATGCCACCTCGATACAAGTAGACAACAAAATGGAGTTTGAGCCTATCTTAAGAGCTTATTTGGCAGAAGGGGAGGCTGATGAATTCAAAGCACAATTGTTGATGTTGATGGAAGAAGAAAAACCTTACGTAGATAGCCAGCTAACCTTGCAACAATTTGCCGAAAAACTAGAAGTAACTCCCAAACTCCTAGAGCAATTGTTAAACGAGCATTTTGACCACCATTTCGATGATTTTATTGACCAATATCGAGTAGAATTTGCCAAGCAGTTATTGGCTGACGCTTCAAAAAACCATGTGCCAGTAACCAATATTGGCTTCAGTGCAGGATTCAATTCTTTGAAAAACTTCCAAAAATCGTTTGAAAAAGCGTTCAAGGTAGACCCTTCTGAGTACCGCGAAACCTCCCAAAAAGGCATTTCTTAGTTATATTTAAGTAAATCAGCACTTTAATGTCATATTCATATGTTATTTTGTTAATATGAATATATGTTTATATATTTGTGTGAATATTTAAAAGACTTTCACAAGAATAGCGAAATCACATGCACTTAAGAAAATTACTCCCCATACTTACTTGGCTACCTCAGTACAAGAAAGACTACCTCAAAGGTGATATTTCGGCGGGTTTAACCGTAGGTATTATGTTGATTCCTCAAGGAATGGCTTACGCCTACATTGCGGGTTTACCACCAGTATATGGCCTATATGCCGCTTTGGTTCCCCAAATTATTTATGCTTTTTTGGGCACCTCCCGTCAGTTGGCGGTAGGGCCGGTAGCTATGGATTCATTGTTAGTAGCCTCTGGGGTATCGTTAATGGCGACCTCGGGTACTCAAGAGTACATTACGCTGGCTATTATGTTGGCTTTTATGATGGGAGCTCTGCAAATGTTATTTGGCATATTTCGCTTGGGGTTCTTAGTCAACTTTTTATCTCGCCCCGTCATTAGTGGTTTTACTTCAGCGGCAGCCCTTATTATCGGACTCAATCAACTAAAACATTTGATGGGAGTAGAACTACCACGTAGCAACCAAGTGCATCAATTGATATACAGTGCTTTACTCAAAATCCAGGAAATGCATTGGGCTACTTTAGCGATTGGCCTGGGTGGTATTATTGTGATCAAATTAGTAAAGAAATACCGAAAAGCGATACCAGCAGCACTGGTGGTAGTAGTTTTGAGTATTTTGGTTGTATACCTCTTTCGCCTGGACTTGGTAGGGGTGCAAATCGTGCAACAAGTGCCTGGTGGATTACCTTCTCCTTCGCTTCCTTCTTTTGATCTTGATAAAATGTCGGCTTTGTTTCCTACTGCGCTTACCTTGTCGTTGATTGCTTTTATGGAGGCCATATCGGTTGCTAAAGCAGTGCAAGCTCGTCACAAAGATTATGAAATAGATGCCAACCAGGAATTGATTGCCTTGGGAGCAGCCAATTTGATAGGCTCATTCTTTAAATCTTATCCAGGTACTGGAGGTTTTTCCCGGACAGCAGTCAATGATCAGGGAGGGGCTAAAACCGGGATAGCGGCATTGGTAAGTGCAGTAGTAGTAGCCTTGACTTTGATAGCCCTCACCCCCTTGTTTTATTATTTGCCCAAAGCAGTATTGGCTTCTATTATTATGGTTGCGGTATTTGGCCTCATAGATTTTAAATTTCCAATAATGCTCTGGAAGACCAAAAAAGATGAGTTTTTGATGTTGGCTACTACATTTGTGATTACCCTTACGGTAGGGATTCGCGATGGTATTTTAGCTGGAGTTATTCTGTCGTTGTTGGTCATGGTTTATAAAACTACCAAACCACACGTAGCCATTTTGGGTGCTTTTCGCAACAGCCACGAATACCGTAATGTAGAGCGTTTTGAAGGATTGGTAGTGAGAGAAGATATCTTGATTTTGCGCTATGATGCCAGTCTTTATTTTGCCAATGTCAACCACTTTCGCCAAACGATACGCACCGAGGTAGCAAAACGGGATGGAAAACTACAATTAATTATCATCAATGCTGAGAGCATTGATACCATAGATTCCAGTGCAGTACAAATGATTAGAGAATTATATGCTGAACTCATCAATCAAAAAATCGATCTGAATTTTACTGGTATAAAAGGCCCTGTACGGGACTATTTGGCCAAAAACGGGCTTTATGCCTTGTTGGGTAAAGATAAATTCTTCTTAGAGGTGCAAACTGCAGTGGATTATTTTGATCAGAAAGATGATCTTTGGATTGATCGCTCCAACAATTACGCACAACAAACCAACTCTGAGCATTCACTCATTCAAGCATAGCTATACTTCGAATTAATTATGGGTATATGGGTTCTTTTTCCTAAAAAATTGTGAAAAAGAACCTTTTTTTAAAAAGAATCAGTTTTACCAGCGAAAAGACGAATTGATGATAAAATAAATAAAATGATGGTCAGGTGTAGTAAGTATTGGTTGCTTGGGGTAGGGATTATAATTACCCTATTGAACACAGCGAAAGCGCAAACCCAGACGCCAAAATCCAACGATACTCAGAAAAAAATAATAAAACAGGGTAAGGTATCGGGGTATTTTCGGACTTTTTTTATGACCACTCAAAACGAGGGGATGTTGAAAGACTGGACAGCGCTGGCAGTAGGAGGTAAACTTAAATACGAGACAGCTCGATTCAAAAATTTTCAATTAGGCATTGCTTACTACACTTCTCATAATGTAGATGTCTCTAATGTAGAGGCAAGAGATGCTGGAACTGATCGAAGGTCACGTTATGAGCGGGCTTTGTTCAACATTACCGATGCCGACCAACGAACTGTTCACTTGTTAGGAGAGGCTTATTTGACATATGGCCAGGCAAAACATGCTGTTTCTTTGGGGCGTATGAAGCTCAAATCTCCCTTAATGAATCCTCAGGATGGACGAATGATTCCCACCTTATTGCAAGGACTTTGGTACAAAAACCAATTGCTAAAAAACACCACTTTTCAGCTAGGCTGGATATCGCATGTAGCGCCTCGTAGCTTTGATAACTTTGTAACAATGGCAGAATCTATTGGAATCAATTCGGTAGGCCGTAACCTGAACGGCTCTGCCTCAGGCTATCGTAACCAATTGACTAGTAAGGGGTTGGGGATAGCAAATCTCGATTATGCCACTAAACGATGGGGTGCAAAGGTGTGGAATTATTATGCAGAGAATATTTTTAATACATTTTACAGCGAAGTATATGTAAAGGGAGATATACAAGGATTGCCCTGGAAATTGATGGGGCAAGTAATCCAACAAAATCAATTGAATAATGGAGGGAATAAGGATGTGAATCAAGCTTATTTTCAGACACCTTCTTCGAGCTTATGGGGAGCCAGATTGCAAGTAAACCCGAGAAAAAAATTATTCATTTCGCTCAACTATAATCACATTGGTAAAGCTGGACGTTTTTTGTTTCCAAGAGAGTGGGGGAGAGAACCTTTATTCACCTTTCAGCGTCGGGAACGTAGTGAAGGAATGGCCAATACCCACGCCTGGACAGTAGGAGCCATCCAAACCTGGGACTGGGACAATGATCGCAAGTTAGTATTAAAACTAGGGTATGGACACTATCATCGCCCTTTGCTAGACGACGCTGCTAGCAATAAATATGGTCTGGTTTCCAACATTCAGTCCGATTTAGAGGTACTGTATTATTTTGGAGGCCCGCTCAAAGGAATACGCCTTGAGTATTTAGTGGTTTACAAAGCGCCATTAGGAACAACGAGACCTGACCCCCGATACATTATCAACCGAGTAAATATGTGGAACCATAGCCTAGTGTTAAATTACCGGTTTTGAGAGTTTATACTAATTCACTCAGGGCTTATAAAAAATGTGCGTGTATTTCTGGTGCTTATTTGTAATGAGTACCCTTTTTACAAGCGCTTGTAGCGCGGTTTTGCTGATCAGGTCGCTCCATTTTAAAAATGAAGTATTGTCTGCACCCACACTGCATTAAAAATGCACCTATAAATAAATACACATTGCAAATGCGCACTAGACTCGGGGAGTCTTAAACGAAGTTTCAAAATTTTATAAGAAAGGCCTGCTAATTCACTATGATTACCTGTACAGGATATTACATCACTTGAAAACCACCCGACAATGTGGTACACTTTGCCTGATTTTATCAATGCTTGACGCAGATAGAGGGTTACCAATGAGTGACAGAAACTTCAGGTTGGTAAGGTTTTCTATACTTTTAGGCAATGAAGTAATTCGATTATGTATCAAAGACAACTGCTGTAAATTGACAAGATTCCCTATGCTTTCAGGAAACGATGTGAGTTGATTATGCCCTAGGTTTAACTGCTGTAAATTGACGAGATTTGTTACACTTTCAGGAAATAAGGCAAATTGATTATTATCCAAGTGAAGTTGTTGTAAATTTTTTAATGTTCCTAAACTATTGGGAAGCAAGTGCAAGCGGTTATAGCTCAGGTGTAGCTCTTTAAGCATCAAAAGTTTTTGAAAACTATCAGGCAGCATTTCTAATTCGTTTTTCTCTAGATGCAAATACTCCAGGTTAATCAGTTTTTCCAAGCTTTGGGGTATAGAAGAGAGTTGGTTATCGTGAAGCCATAAGTAGCGCAACTGTACTAATTTTCCCAAGCTGATGGGTAGCGAAAAAAGTTGGTTATTATTTAGCCATAAATGCTGGAGTTTTGTCAGATTTCCAAGATTTTCAGGCAAGGCAATGAGTTGATTATGTCGAAGCGATAGATTCGACAAGTTGGTGAGTTGCTCCAGGCCTTTGGGCCAGTCCATCAATAGGTTGTGATCAATCCATAATGTATGTAAATTGATCAGGTTAGCTACGTTTTTAGGGATTTGAGTAAGCTGATTGTTCGCGAGATACAGTTTTTTCAAATTCACGAGCTTTTCTAAGCCCTCTGGCCACGAAGTCAGTTGATTTCTATTTAGATACAATTCTTGCAAATTTACCAATTCTCCTAAGCTTTTGGGCAACATGGTAAGTTGGTTTTCTTGCAAGAAGAGCGACTGTAAGTTGGTTAGCTTTCCCAAGCTTTGGGGTAAAACCTGCAATTCATTATCACGCAGATTGAGTGTTCGTAAACTTTCCAGTTTTCCAAGGCTCTGAGGTAACTCAACTAACGTATTATAACTAAGATTTAACTCTTGCAAGTGTATGAGCCTTTCAATGGGACCACGAATTGTCTTTAAGCTGCTTCGGGCAGCGTAAATTCTAGGTTCATTTAAAACTGCAATTTGTTTTACAATCAGTGTTTGTTTCCATTTATTCTTGAAAAAGCAATTGTATAAATCTTCGTAACCCTGCAATATATCTTCTAAACCTACTTCGGGTACACCTTTTGCCATCTCCAGCGCCAATTGTACATTTACTTCCTCGGGCGATTGTAGCAATTGTAGAAACTTTTCTTGAGTGTTCATATACGCAAAAATAAAACGCAATGACTATAAACAAAATAGCTGATAGAAGGTTGATTATGAGTGAATTATAAGTCGTTTGTGAAAGCAGGGCACAAACCGTGATAAATGATGATTATTTTTTTAGGTTTTTATCATCGATATATCCGCCCGAACTTATTTTGTAGGCCCTCTTGCTTTCTTCCTGGCCATTAGACACTACTTGGGCCACAAAGTTTTTGGCATCTTGGAAAGCTACATTGGCCTGAACTTTAAACAATCGGTTGTTACCAAAATAAATCCCCTGTTCCACGCTCATTTTTATTTTGCCATCTTTTTTGTAAGTATGGATACAAAAAGTGGTAAAGGGCCAACTTTTGCCCCCAGTAAGGTAAAATACAGCCCAATTTTTCTTACTGATTTTTACTTTACCTACTGGTTTCCAGGTAAAACCATCTTTTTTTAGCTTTTGATAGTTTTTCATATAAAGGTATTCTTCTCCCTGGAAATATTTATCAGCAAATTTATGAGAAATCGCTTTTTGAGTATTCCAAAGTTTGTTGAGCTGTTGGGTATTAAATTTTTGAGGAGCCTATATAGTAGGGAATAAAGCCAAAAATTCCTCGAAGCTTTGGGCTTGTATAGAAGAGGTAAGTCCAACAAAAAATACAATGAGGGGACAAATAATTAAGGTTTTCTTCATTGTCAGTGAAATTTTTAAGGTGATCAAATAGTATAGGATAAAAATAATCACTCTTTGATGGATAAACCGCAACGAATTTACCAAGAAGCTGGTTTTGAGTATGAATAGTAGATATGATTTTATAAAGCAAAGTAGAAGCGTGACTTCAATATTAACACTTGACCAATATGATAAAATTTAAAGGGTTGATAAAATCCATTTGTTTACTGGTTTTGCTGGGCTTGTATAGTACAGGCTACAGCCAAAAAAAGATGTACTTGGCCTATGAGTTTGGGGTAAGCCTACATGGGGCTAATTTTAAAAACCCTCAGCAAAATGTAGAGTATAAACAAGACGTTCCTCCCATTCCAGCTTTTGTATTTACGCGCCAGTTGCATCAATCCTGGTATATCGAAACGGGTATTTACCAAGGCGCGCTAGGAGTAAATATGACCAAAAAAGGAGAGTTTGACTCTACCAGCGTGCAGTTTGCCCAAGAGCAAGTTCAGGTACCACTTCGAGTGCAATCCAGGGTACAGGTTTTCGATAATCATTTGCATCTTTTTGCGAGTCTTGGGGCCAATGTTGTCTTCAGCTCTGGTGGCTACACCTTTACCTTTACTACAGCCAAAAACACGACAGAAACCTTGAATAAAAAACTTAAATACCGACCAACTTATGTATTGGGAGAGTTAGGGGTAGGGTTTGATTTGTTTTTGGGCAAACGCTTTTTTATTGGAGGCAGGTACCGTTTTAACTTGGGTTTTGCCAATGTTTTGGATATTGCCGTAAGCACACTGACCAATGGTGAAAACAGCGTAGAAGAGTATTTTTTGACCTCTAGTGGAAGTTTTCACGCTTTTATGTTAAGCCTTGGTTTTAGAATCGGCAAACTAGATAAGGTGAAGAAGATTTAAGGTTTGGCCACTTCCATTGCGATAAATTGGTATACTTCTCTAATATCAATTACAAGGTTTATACCTGCGGCAATTTTAATGTCAATTCCGCCAGTAAGTACCCCAATGATACGCCCTGTATCGAGGCGAAAAACCGGGCCTCCCGAATAGCCATGAGTAGCCGAAACGTCGGTTTGTAACAGGTTAATATCATCGCGTTTGCGAAAGCTACTAATAACCCCTTTGCTATAGCTGGCCTTAGTTCCTAATTGAACCCCCAATGGGTACCCCAACAAGCCTATTTCGTGGCCAATTACTGGTGCCTCATCTTTGGTAGACAGGGGTAAGTAAGGAAGCTTTTTCTTTGTCTTATCTTGGTCAGTCTCATCTTCGTTGGTTTCATCTTTGAGGGCCTCTATGTCGTTAGGGTCAATTTTTATCAAAGCCAAATCACTTCTTTTATCCGAGAATATTACCTTCGCTTCAATCGTTTGTTCGGTATCTTCAAAACGGAAAGTAACTTTCTTAGCGTTTTCTACCACATGATGACAAGTCAATATATGCCCTTCTGGACTAATGACAAACCCTGAGCCGCTACCATCTTGCCCCGAATGAGTAGCTACATCGATAAATCCTAAGCAATTCAATAAGCCTTCAGGGGCTTTCAAGTCGTGGGGCTCTAGAGTGGGCAAAGGAATCTTTACTTTTTCACGTTTTTTCGGTTTTACCTCACTAGGTTTTACAAAATCCTCGGGCGGTACTGGAATATCGTCAGCTTTGATGGTTAAAATCTCTTCGTGGGATAAATGATCCATCTTGGGCAAAATACGTTGCTCATGCAGACTCAATGCTTGGGCATAAAGATTACGTGCTTCGCGGCCATTGCCAAAATTGCGGCCTTGCTTGGTGGCTCGTAAGTATTCAAAATAGTCTTTTACCTTAGATTCGGCTTCTAAATCCACCCGATACTTTTTGTCCTGCGCAATTTTTTGGAAAATAAGCCACAAATCATCCACCACATAATCTTCAAACTGTAAATAGTTTGTAAAGCGAGATTGCAACCCAGGATTGCTTTCAATGAACTGCTTCATTTCTTCAGGATAACCAGCCGCAATTACCACCAGGCGATCGCGGTGGTTTTCCATCATAGCCAATAAAGTATTTACTGCTTCTTGACCATAATCGGTGGTATCGCCACCCCCCGACGATCGGGTAAGGGTATACGCCTCGTCAATGAATAAAATGCCATCCAAGGCTGTCTCGATCACTTCTCGAGTCTTAATAGCGGTTTGTCCCACATAACCTGCCACCAAATCGGCTCGTTGCACTTCTACTACGTGCCCTTTTTTTACCACCCCCAATGCTTTAAAGGTTTTTCCAATGATTCGGGCTACGGTAGTTTTTCCCGTACCAGGGTTTCCGGTAAATACCAAATGTAAACTGATTTGGTCACCTTTGTCAATAATGGCTTTTTGAATCAATTTTTGGTTGTAGCGAATACGGTTGACAATGCTTTGCACCAGCTCTTTGACCGATTTAAGCCCAATCATTCCACGAAGCTCGGCCAAAGCTTCATCTATTTTCGCCTCCGTTTGCCCTAGCTCGGCCATGTCTTCGTAAGCCTTGGGGATATCAACAATTTGAATGACTTCTTGGGTAAAATCCAACCCATTCATTTCGCAGCGAATAATGTGGTTTTCGATGAGCCCTTGCAAGAGTTTTTCGGCTTCACTGGCATTGCCAAACTTTTCATCACGTCTTTCATAAATATTGACAAAAATATTGGTCAACGTTTTTTGCAGTTCATCGGCGATTTTTACCCCCATTTGGCGGGCCTTGAGGTCAAAAATTTTCTTAAGTTCTTCAGGGCGATAATCTTCAAAATCTACCCGTACCCCAACCCTGCGTTGTAGTCCAGGATTGGACTCTAAAAACTCGCTAATCTCTTTGTTATACCCTGCCATAATTACACATAGACGATCTTTTTCGTCTTCCATAAACTTCATCAAGGTATCTATGGCTTCTTGACCAAAAGTGTCGTTTTCGTGCTGTTTGAGGTTGTACACTTCATCTATAAACAACACCCCATCCAATGCTTCTTGACATACTCGATCAGTTTTAGGAGAAGTTTGCCCCACATACTCAGCTACCAGCCCTTTACGCTCGGTTTCTACCAAATGCCCTCTTTCCAGTACCCCTGCATCACGATAAATTTCCGCAATCAAACGAGCCACTGTGGTCTTTCCGGTACCTGGATTCCCTTGCAGCACCAAGTGCAAACGGCGGTTTTTGGCCAATTGAGGATTCTTTCGGGTGGCTTTAATAAGGGCAATGTGTTTCTTTACTTGCTCTTTTACATTTTCTAACCCAATGAGTTCCTCTAAACGCTCTGAGCCAGGACGTTCATCCACATTTTTGCCGTGAGCAATCAATTCGTACTTTACCTGTTCATAGCTCAGCTCTTTGAGTTTTCTAAAGTTGATGGCCCAGTGTTTCAAAGGTTTATTTTCGGCCTCTATCCAACGCAACATCTTGTCTAACCCTGACCAATGTACCTGCAAATTATTTCTCAAACGTACCCTCTGGAGCAGGCGTGCCAGTTCATCCTTCATCGGATTGCTCATATACAGCATGCTGTGTAGTCCAGTGTTGTTTTGGGCATTAGACACCAAGTTGCGCATGGTGGGGTAATCTCGAGTACTTTCGTACAATTGTTCTTCGGTAGCACTTTGAAAAATCAAAAAGCATTTGTTTCCCAGGCTAGAAGGTAGGTTTACCCAATGGGTTAAGTAATTGAATAGTTGATTTCCAGCAATTCTGGACAAAGCTGTTTTCTCAAATTGATTAAAGATCAGCGCCGTTTTAATGTCTTTTTCTTTGATCAGGGCATCCAAGGTTTGCACGGCGAGGGTATCGGCGGTAATGGGCAACTGATAATAACCATCGGGTGATTGCTGACTAAGAGGTCGGGGAGTAGCTTGGTTACGAGCTTGTTGTCTGCGGCGAAATACACTTCGGCGACCTAGTGGTCGATTGTTGGTGCCTGATTTATGTGTTTCTTGAGGAGAAGCAGCAGCTTCTTGAGTGGCTTCTTCAGAAGAGGTATTGCTGCCTTCGGGGCGGCAGAGTTCAAACGAACGTTGATCATAGCAAAACAAACGACGAGCAATATCAAAATATACAATGCGCTCAAAACCTTGCTGCTTGAGATATTTCCAAAAGATTTGATCTACATCACACAGCGTTAAATCTTCATCAATAAATTCTTCGGCAAGTACCTGTCCGTATACAATAATAAAAGTGCCTGTTTGATCAAGGCTTAGTTTAGAAGTGATTCGTTTGATGGACATTTTGAGAGCTTAGATTTTGCGTTTAGAAACAAAGAAGCATTGGGTATATGACTGACAAATTAAAACAATCATACCCAATGCCCAAATTTTAGTGACAGGTTCAAAATAAATGTCTGGTTTTAGTAGAATGACTCAAACTGAAGTGAGGCATTCTTATGAATAAGTTCATACTGCTAAACATTGTAGCTAAAGTTGACCGTGAGGACACGGCCGATGGTGTGATTGCCCCAGAGTTTTAGGAAATTATAGTGTCCCCACCATAACCGTCAGGTTAAGTCGCCGTTCCAGATTAAAAATCCCAAACAGATAACTAGTGTAGTCACTTAATCTTTCATTATTTCGGGCCTTTGGTCTTACTGAAAGGAGACCAAAGGTGATAAAACCGCTTTTGGAAACCACGCTTATTTTGCGATAAAACGACTTCCAGCTATTGAGTGGCTTTTTTGGGTCTCCCTTCGGTAAGACCCAAAAACTGCGGGTGAATTGTAACTATTCAAAGTCAGATGACTGAACTACAAATCTGAAAGAGCAACTTGGTGTATTATAAAATACTGTTTACCAGGGATTTGTGTTTTAATCTGACGGCTATGGTGGTGACAGGTTTAAAATAAATGTCTGGTTTAATGAAACCATTTAGCTTCTAGCTTCTTTAGCACTTTGTCCATTCAGCATTTCCGCCTTTTCTAATACATTTTTAGGAATGCCCTCTCCTTGTTCTTTCAGAATTTCATCAATGTCATAAAGCTCTTTCAAGGGCGCATCTTCGCAAACCGTTTGCCCTACTTGCAATCCTGCTTCGACCAAGGCTTTACGAATGCCTTCAAACCGTTCACCCGTTACCTGATCGCTCAAAACGTTTTTGTCAAAAGTATTCACCGAAACCGTATTGGTATTGGTGGCATCATCGGGGACTACTGCGGCTACTACTTCGGTTCCAGCCCGGTTTACTACTTTAATCAGGTAAGTATTACGCTCATCCGATTGCTCATAACCACTTTCTTCCAGCGTAAAACCTTCCTTTTCTAGAGTTTCTACAATTACATCCCCAATTTCGGCGCGAGCTTGCGAAGAAATCACCCGTTCTACCGCTTCTTTCAACAATTCTCTTTGGCGTTTTTGTAAGGTTTCTACCTCAGCCAAAATTTCCTTGATACGTTCCAGACTAATGGTCTTGCGATTTTCTTCCAGTTCTTTTTTCAAGGCTTCTACTTGATCTTCTAAAGCCTGATAAGCGCCTCTTGTCCAAAAATCTACCTCTTTTTCGGCCAGCTCATCTTCGTCTACTTTGAGGGTAATATTACGGTTTTGCGCAATAGATTCAAACAAGGCCCGCATTGCTTCCAAGGTATTGTCTAGCCATAGATTAAATTCGGCTTCTTTTTCAAGCACTTCTTCCCGCAGGTCTACTAAATCAAAGTAGGCTTGTTGCCCAGTGGCAATGGCGGTTTGAGGAGCGTTTTCTATATGAGTTTTGGCGGCTTCTACTTGGCGGCGTACTTTTTCTAATTGACCAGGAGCAAATTTTGCGTGGGGGAGATTGGCTTCGGTATGACCAATAAGTTTTTCTAAATCCTCGATGAGCAGTTGAGCGCTTTGTTGATTGGCTGCTTCGCGCTGTAAAATATTGGCTACTTGGTTTTTTACCTGGTTGATTTGTTCACGGTTTTGGGTAACTAATCGGGTATATTCATCACGTTGTTTCTTAAGTTCTTCCTCAGTGCGTTCTTTTAGGTTATTAATTTCGCCCTGAAGCTCGACTTCTCTTAGCTGCAAAGTTTGAAGCTGTTCTTGTTGCCTCAAATATTCATCTTCCATCTGGTGCAGCCCACTATTGAGGTTTTCCAGCAACTCCCGATGAGCTGAATTACGCTCTTGCCTTTCTCTTTCGTATTCGTCTTGCTCTCGGCGACGATGCCAACGAGCATTGCGTAAGGACGCATGCCAGCGTTCTTCTTCCATTGCCTGCTCTTCCATTTCCTGCAAATGCCACATTAAGTCTTCTTGCATCATAAAAATGGGCGCTCTCTTTTCTCCACTCATAATTTATTGGTTTTTGATCATTGGTTTGATACTCTAAGATAACGGATTTTTTGGATTTTAGGATGTGCCAAATAAAAATATTGTAAGCACAAAAAAGCCCAACTCACAGGAGCCGGGCTTATAAAATAATGATTGAATGTTCTTATTTAGCGTTGCCACCAAGTAAGCGTGACAAGGCTGAAGAAGCAGAACGCAAACTACTCGATTTTTCTACCAATAAGTCATTGGCTTCTTCGGCGCTGGCTACTCCTTTAGATAAAATGCCATTTACCTCCACGATAATGTTATTGGCTTCTTCCATAATTTTTTCTGCCTGCTGCTTTTGCTTGGCATTCAGCGTCATACGTTGTACTTTCTTCTGTTTGTCCTGCACTTCTGCCAATTCTTTTTTTAGTGCAGGTAATTTCTCGATAAACGGAGCCTCTAGAATAATATTGGCTTCTGAAAGCAAACTCGCTTTTTCTTTGGCGTTAGAAATTTTGTTGGCTTGGTTAATCTTATCTTGCGCTTTTTTCAGTTCAAGCATAATGATATTCTTAAAAGAAGGAAACTCCTTGGCCAAAGCCTGCATTTTCTTTTGATTTCCTTCAATGGAAATCTTTTCTGTTTTCACCTCTCCACTGCCACAGGCCGCCAATACAAGCAGGGCCATCATTGCAAAATACACCTTTGTTTTCATAAATTATATTTAAAGTATTAAACAGTTCTTTTGGGTAATTCTTCAAAATAAGCACATTAGCATTTAATTAGCAAAATCATTTGACAATCAGCCTATAGTTTGTTTCCTTTGCAGGCCGTTTTTCCAACCTTACACTCTTCATCATTTTATTCTTATGGTTCAGACAGAAGATTTGGGACATGCCCCCATTCGTAAGCTATTTTTTGCCTATTATTTTCCGGCGGTAGTTTCTATGTTATCGGTAACTGTACACCAAATAGTAGATGGAGTCATTTTAGGTGCCATGGTGGGTAAAGAAGGGGTGGCAGCCATTGGTTTATATGCTCCAGTACTAATTGTATTCATTGCCATTGAGCTGATGCTCATGGTGGGTGGAGGGATATTATTTTCTCAATACATAGGGGCAAAAAATCCAACCAAAGCCCAGCAAGTATTTCAGTTTACCAGTACTATTACCATTGCATTGGGAGCACTCATCGCGTTTTCTTCGCCTTGGTTAGCGCCTTGGGTCACAAAATTGCTGGCTGGTGGTGAACAGGCCAAGATTTATCAATACACCTATGACTATGCCTTTTGGTCGTTACTTTGGGTACCAGTGTTTTTACTAAGAGTACTTTGGGGAGGGTTTACCAACAACGATCGAGCGCCTAAAGTTAGCCGAAATGCTACTATGTTAGGTGCCATTGTCAATATTATTCTCGATGTTTGGTTTGTCTTAGAGCTTAAGTGGGGAGTAGCAGGAGCCGCTATCGCCACTGGCATTGCGTTGATGTTTTCTTTAGGCTACATAGGCTTCTACATTTATCAATCAAAAAACAACCTTACCTTTAAAGGCTTTCACCTTTCTTTTAAATTATCTGGTTGGAAACGAGTTTTTGAACTTGGTTTCCCATCTTTTGCCTCTGAATTAGCATTTGCGGTTGGTTTTATACTCATCAATCAATACATGATACAGTTTGGCAAACATGCGGTAGCTTCTTTTGGGATCATCAACTATTTGAGCTTTATATTTTTCCGTTTTTTTGCTGGAGTTACCATTGCTCTTCAGCCATTGATGGCTTTTAATATGGGCGCAGGCAAACCACAACGAGTACTGGCCTTTCTACGCTTTGGATTGTTTTTTAGTCTGGGTTTGGGGCTACTTACCATTATTTTAGGGCATTTAGGAGGGCATTACTTACTCTTGGTCTTTTCCAGAAATGCTGAACAAGCTTTTTACGCCATTGCCAATCCAGGTATTCAACTATATTTCTACTTGTTTTTAGGCATTGGGATCAACAATGTATTGTCGCTTTATTTACAATCTATCCGAAAAGCTACCCTTACTTCTGTTATGAATATTGCCAGAGGTTTAGGCTTGGTATTTCTTTTTCTGTGGTTGTTCTCCGATATTTTAGGTTGGGCTATTCAGGCCATTTGGCTGGTAAAACCCCTGGCCGAGGTGTTAACTTTTACAGTAGTGGGTGTTTATACCCTTTTATTGAAGGGCCAATTTTACAATACTTCGGTTATTGCCAAAAACACCAAAGTTTGAGGCGAACTTTGGTGTTTTAGAACCTTATCGTTAAAAATCGTGGCGTTTACGATTGACCGAAAAACTAAAGATGTCTGGGCGGTAATAGTGCCCAGAAGTATCTAAGGTCATTTTTTCGTAATACATCTCTTCCAGGTTGATTTCTGCGGTGATGATATCTTCTTTGTCAAATACTGGGGCTACAATGTATCGACCATCCGGAGCAATGATACAGCTACCTCCTTTGAGCACATACTGTTCAGGATTAGCTGCTAAGTTTTCAGGTAATGTAAGTTCAGAGGGTAAATCCTTCGCTTTCAGCATTTGCCCTGCTGCCAAGACAAAGCAGCGACCTTCAAAAGCATATTGACGGCTGGCTACCTGGTGCATTTCGTGCACATTGGGCCACATTGCTACGTGAATTTGTTCCGCATCATTATGCAAAGCCTGACGGTTCAATGGCATCCAATGTTCCCAACAAATCAGCCCACCTACTTTGCCTACCTTGGTGTTTTCGGCTTTAAGTCCAGCAGCATCTCCGTGCGCATGCACAAGCTTTTCGGTAAAGGTAGGCACCAATTTGCGATGATGGTTTACAATTTCTCCATTAGCATCTATCAGCACCAAACTATTATAAACTGATCCTATGCCAAGTCCTTTTTCTACTCTTTCGTTCATTCCCAGGCTGAGCACCATCTCATATTTTTTGGCCAAAGCACGAATATGTTTCATTTCCGGGCCATCAATCACCACACTATTCTCGCGAAAACGAGCATATAGTTTTTTGGTAGGTGGGTAGTTCCAGAGCGCGGCTTCTGGAATATAATCAAACCAAACCGGATAGCCCGAAAGCCACCCTTCACCCACCACTACCATTTGAATGTCTTGTCGAGCGGCTTGAGCCAGCAAATCGGTTAATTTTTCTACACTTGCTTTTAAGTTTTGGTGTACCGAACTGTGCTGTATAATTCCAACTTTAATTTTATCCATAATTTCAGCAATTATTATATTCTTGAATAATTAACCAAGGTCTTTAGTCATCAAAAAATAGTTTGTGCGTTTCTCAAATCCTAGTTTTTCATAAGTTCGTTGTGCCACCTCATTAGAGCGGGCTACCTCTAGGTGAAAAGCCTTAATTCCTTGAGCTTGGCAATGATTAGCCACAAAATCAAGCACTTTTGAGCCTATACCCTGACCACGATAATCTTTTACAATGAATATTTCATCTACAAAAGCATCCCTGCCTTTAAATTCTAGACTATAACCCAAAGCTACAATCAAATAGCCAATCAGTTTTTCATGAGTCCTTATCAGCCACAAATATCCCCAGTTTGGGTTTTGGATAAATTCTTCCAGTGCCTCGGAAGTAGCTTTTGAATCAAAGGGTATGTTTTCCAGTGCATAAAATGCTTCAACCAGCGGTAGTAAATGGGTGATATCTCCTAGAATGGCTTGTTGGTAGCGAATATTCATGTTTGTACAATTTAGCAAGTGAAATTACTAGTTTAAAATCCCAGAATTTGTCATTTGTATGACGGAATCAATACCTCTTCACTCTTTTTAACAACTCCTTTTCATTTTCTCCCTTGAAAATCCCCTCAAAAACTCATTTATTGCACTTTTAATTAGACTGAATTTAAATAATATGAGTAAGCAGCGTAAGCTAACTTATCGTGGGTTACATCGCGATTTGGGCTATTTTTATGTGGGATTGATTATTTCTTTTTCTATTTCAGGCATTGCATTGAACCATCGTCGAGATTGGAACGTAAGGCGTTTTACTTATCAGGAAATTCCAATGCAAGTAACCCTGCCCAAAGACGCCAAAAAAATTGATAAAAGACTGGTCACCGAAATTTCCAAAAAATATAAGATGGATGGTCAATTAGACAACTTTCGCATCCGTGACAAAGAACAACAACTAGAGATACGTTACCAGAAAGGAAGAGCTAAAATTGATCTAAAAACGGGCAAGGGGCAGCTCAATATGTTTAAACGTAGAGTGGTACTAGGCGAAATGGCTGATTTGCACCAACGTACCAATGCTAGCTGGATATGGTATTCCGATATTTTTGGCTTAGCCATGCTGACGATTGCCATCACAGGGATGTTTATTACTCGAGGCAAAAATAGCTTTCGAAAGAGAGGGTACATTTTGGCGGTGGCTGGAGTAGTCTTTCCTTTGGTGTTTTTATTTTTATTGCTGTAAATTGGAAGTTGTTTTTGTAAAGTTTAGAATCAATTTCTACGAATTTACGTTTTAGGAGTATGAAAAAAACACTGCTAACCTTATCAATGATTATTTTAGGGCTTGCGTATGGACAAGCCCAAACCAACGACCAGGATTTAGATGTTTTAGAACCTCCTTTTATCAACAAAACCCTTCCTAAAATTACCCGCTTTTTAGAAATAGGAGTGAGTGCCAATGCCTACCGGGGAGAGCTAAACCCTGCTTTTCAGAAATGGACCTCTTCTTTTCATATTGCTTATCGCATGAACCGTCACCGTTATTTAAACGGACGTTTTGGATTAAGTATCGGCTCGCTTACTGGTGAAGATTTAAATTACTCCTTTACCTCGGCCGACCCTGAAGAAAATGGAGTACCCAATAATTTCTTCAAGGCAAACATCATCACTTTCCACTACGAGCTTCAATTCAATCTGCTCAAAACGCGCCGCTACATGGTGTATTTGAGTCAAGGTTTTGGGATTTACCGTTTTGCTGTACAAAACGACGAAGGACAAGACCTGTTGAATGTACAAACAAGCCGGGCAAGAAACGAAAATTACAATAATTTTGCGGTCATGCTTCCATCAGGTATTGGAGCAGCCTATCGTTTGGCTAATGGCTATTCTTTAGGAGTACAAGCGAGCATTCTTAATCAGCAAACTGATTATGTCGATAACATTTCTCAATTGAGCACTGACGATCGCCGAGACAATACCCTAATGATAAAGTTTTTCTTGTTTGCACCACTCACCCGAGTTCCTGTCAAAAAAGTATCTCAACGTCCAAAGAACTTTAATTATACCCGTAGTCGTCAGTTAGGCAATTGGTAGTTTTAATAAGCAATAGTAGTAGCTAATGATTCTTGATAGTATTTATTGAGATAAAGTAGAGAGGACTCATTCAATAGTTCAATTGTCATAGTACGCTTGGTTTTGGAGTAGTATCACAATTGAACCGTTCAATGAAAAATGAAAGGGTAGAGGGGTAGTCTAATGTCAGTTAATTTAATATGAGGCTTTTACCTTTACCCGGATTGCTTGCTACCGGACGACTAGGATAAACTATTTCATCTTCGTTGAATAAGAAGATATAGATAATTTTAGTATCAATTTCAAGTTTACCAGAAAGCATTTTTACTGGATAATTTTTGCCACGTTTGTCAATAACCTCCCCATTTACTTGTTCTTGGAAAGAGCGATAGCTAATCTTGAATTGCTTTTCGCGAAGGTCAATAATATTTTGATAATTGGTTTCAATGAGTATATCCACTGATTCACCAATCAGTTCGCCTCTTTTGTAGTTGAATCGTTGGTAGATATAATTATTTACCTTGGTGATAATAAACTTTTCGTTGGTAATCAACATACCTGCATATAAACGGTTGATTACCGTACGATAAATCAAAAGTTCATCTGATAGATTGTTCAGTTTTTGCTCAAATTTATGCACCCAATATTTCGAGTTTTGCAATTCTTTGCGCAAACGAGCTTCTCTTTCCTGAGCATCTTGAGCCTCTGTTTCCAGAATGGCTAACAATTTCTTGTTTCTTTCCGAAGATTTGATGGCAATAATACCCGATGCAATTCTTTGAGAAAGTCTTTCGATAAAAGTTACCTCGTGTTCTTTGTATATTTTAAATGATACTAACTCTATAACACCTACTGTGGCATCATCCGATTTAATGGGTACAATCAAAATACAGTTTGGATTGGCTTGACCTAAACCAGAGGTAATATGTACATAAGATTGGGGTACATCAGTCAACAACATAGTGTCGCCTTCTCTCCAGGCAGTACCAATTAAATCTTCTCCTATGTCAACTCTTTTCTTCTGGAATTTCTGACGATTAAAAGCATAAGAAGCCTTTAACTCCATAAACAGATCTTCCTCATTATCATCATTGAGCACAAACATACCACCTTGGCTACTGCCAGTGTATTTCACTAGTTGTGCTGTTACCTCAAAGGCTTGTTCTTCCAGGTTATTAAAATGATTTCGATAAATTTCATTAAATATGGCAAAACCTTCTGTTTCCCATCTCCTTTCAGCTTCTTTCTGTGAAAACTCTTTCAGCTTTTTGTTTTCTTCTTTGGTAATCTGGATGGTACTTTTGAGCTGAGTGTAAAGGTTTTTGAAATTACGCGCCAGATTGCCTACTTCGTCTTGTGATTGGATGCTATCCAGACGATCTTCTTGGTTTTGCAAGCCACTGGCAATTGATTTTGTAACTCTAGTCAATAATTCTACTGGCGCCGAAATATTTTGCGTAAAGTACCAGGCCACAATCAGCGACAAAAAGAGCATAACCAAAATGACAATCAAAAACACCAAAGATGCCTGCCAAATCAGGTTATTGGTTCTTTCGTTGACAGTATCATGCAAAATATTCAACTCGATTTTGATATCATCAATAATTTGCTTGAGTTGATTGCGTATCCCTTCGTCTTCGGTGAGGCCAATCTCTTTTTCAATGTTGACAATTTTAGCAAAAAACCTTTCGTAACTGTTAGCTGTGGTAATGTAATTCTCCAGTTTCTTAACCAAGACCGAGTCTTTTTTGGTAAGTGTATCAAGGCGATTTCGGAGAGTTTGTTTAAGCTGGGCATTAGAACGATACAGCTTGTTGGCATAAGCTAAATCTTTGCGAATCAAAAAATCTTTTTCGTGGCGTCGAAGTTTATTAATGTCAAATTGGCGGATAGAATCCGTAATTTCCAGCTTATGAGCTTCATTTCTCATTTTCTTAATGAGCCCATAGTCTTTAAAGCCTCGGTATTGAATTTTAAGTGAAAGGGAATTGAATAGCCCATTATAGTTGGTATGGGCTTGGCGGATTTTTTGTAAATTTTTATCTATTTTTAACTGATCGAGTAGAGGTTCTTTCTCAATTTTACTGATCAGTTTTTTTATCTTCAGTGCGTTTTTATTGTATTCTGATAAGTTCTTGCTTTCGCCTTTTTGTTTGTAGAATGGAACAGATTGAGCATCAATTAAAAGGAAGTTCTTTTGATAATTTTGCACAGTAAGGCTTAGATTGAGCAAATCCTTGATTTGGGTTTTCAAAGACTGATACTCATTACTCTTCCTCATGTAGTATTGTGAAATGACCACAATAACTCCAGTGAAGACAATTAGGGTTGCAAACGCCAGCAATATTTTATGTCGTATTTTTTTTAATTGAAAACGCATGGCCTTTTTGCTTTTGGTGTATCAACTAACACAAAGTGTCAGCTTTTATCTCTTAACAGGTGGCGTTGAATTTTAGTTTACCTCAATTTGTAAGTAGTAGAAAAATTATGCCAAAATTGACGCTTTTCTATTTATTTTTTACTAAAGCATTCTTAGAACCGTTTTTTTACTCAAATATATCATTTTTTAGGATTCCTATTGCCTGTTTTACCGTAATTTTTCATAGAATGAAAAGAAAATAATCCAATCTATAAAAGCTTTTACAGATTGGATTGCAAAATTGTACTTTTTAGCGTTTTTTGCCTACAGTGGTAATATCAAAGAAACCGCCACTTCCTTTTTCTCCCATAGAAACTGGCAATATTCCATTCCATTTTTCAATAGCTTTTAATTGAATAATTTCTCCATTGACCGATTGTCTCAATAGTTCTTGGGCCTTGGCTTGTGCTTTGGCTAATTCAAGCTGAGCCTCGGCTTCTCCTTTGGCTTTTTCGCGCGCTTGTTCAGCCTCAGTTTTGATACGACTCAAGTCGTTTTTGGCAGTCAAAGCTCTTTGTTCAGCGATTTGTTTTTTCTCGATAGCTTCATTGAATTTGGGTGAAAACTTAAAGTCCACAATAGAAAAATCAGTCACAATGATATTACTCTTTGCCAATCGTTTTTTGATGTAGTTATATACATCTTCTTTAACTTTAGGACGTGACGTAATCAATTGCTCAGCATTGTAACGGGCAGTGGCCGATTTGATAGATTCCTGGATAGTCGGTTGAATAATGGTATGCTGATAATCCATGCCCAGGTCTTGATAAATGACGTTGGCTTTTTCCTTAGAGAGAAAAAAGTTGAGGGCTACTTTGGAGGTAACTGTCTGTAAATCTTTGGAAGATGCGGTAGCATCCGCCTCAATCTTTTGAATTCGTACATTGAGTTTTACGATACGGGTACGAAACGGCAAAACAGAGTGAATGCCTTCTCCTAAAATTTCGTTTTGAACTTTTCCAAAGTGCGTAATTACGCCTACGTGCCCGGCAGGAACGGTTTTCACTACCGAAAAGGCGCTAAATAGCATAAGTAATGTAATTACACCAAGCACAACTTTCCCTCCATTACTCTTCAATGTTGCAAGTACAGGATTAGGTCTTTTTTGTTTACTCATGATTTTTAGGGTTTAGGGTTGTTGTAGAAATAAATTAATGAAATTCTTGATAAAAAGGAAACATTTTGTTGAACGGCTTACCAAATACCCAAATGTATATGGTCATCATGTCGAATAGAATGGCAGCCATGAAACCGGATTTTTGGATAAAAAACACGCCAACGTTGTTTAAGATATGGCTCGATATACAATACCTGGGTTTGAGGATGTTGGGCAAACAATTGAACCATTGTCCGAGTACGCGCCAGATCAAGTTTGCGGCGTTTTTTAAGCCATTCCGGATAAAGTTTGCCTAATAAGTTGTATTGCCTAAAGCCTTGTTTTTTACACTCCCTTGCTATGTTGTATTCGTGTGGTTTGGGAGTCTCATAACTTGCGTAACCAAATAAAGTACGTGCGGTACGAGATAGCTTTTGGCCCGTTTTAGGATCTTGATACAAGAACGCAATATCAATTTTTTTTCCATCACTGTGGCTTAGGTGAGGCCATAACGGATACCCTTTTTTGAACGGAAAATTTGCATCCATGTAGGCAATGACAGTACCTGGATGAGCTTGATTGAGTTGTTTTGCAACCTGCACCATCGTTTGGCGAAGTGTCGACCGCACATAATGTCGGTTGAGTAAGCAAGTCCAAACATTCAAGGGCTGAATTTGCTGATGACCAAATACAGGTAAAGGTTCTCTGCCAAATTTTTTGGCTATTGGGGGAACTAGTAAACCAATAATAAGCAAATAACCAGCAAAATAGAATGCTAGTTTAGTGCTTTGCTTTTTTCTTCGATGTTGAATGTTTCTTGTGATAAAACCAGCGATGGGCTTCAGTAACAAATAAATAAGGCCACCTATTTGAGTAAAAAGTGTGAGCACTCCAAAGATAATGATGGACTTAACAATACGGAGGAGTTTGATCATCTTAACTGAAATTAATCACATAAGTTTAACTTATTGGTATTGATTAATCGAGAAAAATTACAGCTAGGTTACAATTTTTTTTCTGGAAGAAGCTTTTATCGAGCCCACCAACCAAAGCAATGCATCTTCTTCGTTGGTAAAATACTGAGAGGGAATGCTAGGGGAGGAGTTATTGATGGTATGAGGAGAATGCATTGATTGTAAAATAAAATCGGCACCAATCACGATAGCATTTTTTCGGACCCCTATAACATTTATCTGTTGTTGAAGCCACTTTTGAGATTCCAAAGAGGCTTGAAATTTATTTTGGGAATTGTCGAGGAGAAAAAAGGCGGGAGTCAATTTCTCGACTGATTTTACAATATCTACGTGGTTTTTACGATAATTTTCATCATCTAAGGACGCTGTTTCGGGGTGTGCCACTACCTTAAGAATAGCGTAGTGTGCATCGAAATAGGCTTTATAAAAACTGCTTGAGAAAACTTTTCGGAAGTTGTACATGGTTTAGGGGTATGATCATATCATTGACCATATACAAATATAATGTGATGAAGAATGAATTGTTACAGGAATTAGGTTAAGGAATTGTCAATTCTGAATAAGTTCATTAATAAAAGTATTGAGTAGCACAAAGCTACTCAATAAAAATCTCTTATTCTTGCACTGTAATTGTGACATTGGCACTTGTCGAATCAGCATTAAAACTATCGAACTGAATCCCACCATACTTTGGATTGCTGCCATTACCTCTTATTTTGAACATAATGATCACATTGGCAGGTATACCAAAAAGAATTCTTGATTCGCCTCCAAAGTCAGTTACTGCCTGATCATACAAAGTTTTGAGTTCGGCAGGGTCGGTAACATTCACAGGTAATGTGCCTCGCGAGAGAGGGGCAAGCGTCGTAAGGTTGTTAAATGGTGTGTTGCCATCAACACCAATTGCGTCAGCACTTACCAGAACACTGGTAACTAAAGTATCCTTGGTACCATCATTCACCGTGAGAGATTTGCTATAGTTGATATCAATTTTGGCGGTATTATTTAATGCATCTGTGATAGTATAATTAGTACCGTCAGTCAAGTCCATTAATTTATCACTATCCATTTGTTTTTGACCCAGTTGTAAAACAGTGGGTTGTGGTGCAGGGTCAGATTCTTCTTTCTTTTTACAAGCTTGACCACAAAATGCTATCACCACAATAAGTAGAATTGGTAAGATTTTCTTCATATTAAAAAATGTAAGGTTGACAATTTTTCTCAAGTTTACTTTTTTGTTTCCAAATCACAAAGAAGTATTTAAAAGATGTTTTAAAAAAAAACTACCCCCATGACCAGTGCAATTACTTCATAATAGGAGCTCTTTCGAAAGCCGCGTTTTCATCAAACAAGAGACGATAGGTAGTGTGTTTCTTTACAATTTTAAACCCAAAAATTCTACACATTTTCACCATAGTCGTGTTGAAATCTCCAATCCAATTAAGCTCAATGTATTTGTAACGATAGCTATCATGCCAACCATGTGTTTTACCCCAGGAAGCTGCCAACGCAGTTTCTATTCCTTTGCCTTGAAAGTCAGGGATTACTCCAAAAACAAGCCCGATGACTTGCTTCACAGAGCCGCTTTTTTTGTAATACAAAAACTTCAGTTTACCCAAAAGGTTCATTTTTCCGTTTACGTGACGGAAAATTTGATTGACCTCAGGTACCATGATGAACATGCCAATGGGGCGTTCTTTGTGATAACCAAACCAAACCAAGTCTTCCTCAAGAATGGGTTTCATTTGAGCCACAGTTGCTTTGGCTCTGGCCTTGTCCATTTCGTCTACACCACTGTGATTTGCCCAAGCCTGGTTGTATATCTCTCTTAAATCATCGGTGTATTTATCAAGACGCTTCATTTCCAGTGCCCTAAAGGTATACTCTTCTTGCTCAATAATGCGCTCAGCACGATTTAACAAACGAGGATTAAACTCTTCATTGATTTTTTTTCCAAAAGTGAGCTGTTGAAAATAATCCTTGAAACCATATGCTTCAAATAATTCTTTGTAGTAAGGAAAGTGGTAGTTCATATTGTAATTCTGAGGGATATAACCTTCGGTGAGCAAACCCCAAAACTTTTCGCGATTACCAAAATTGATAGGCCCATCCATGGCCTCCATCCCTTGAGCTTTATTCCATTCTTTACACACATCAAAAAGCATAAAAGCGGCTTTTTGGTCATTGATGCATTCGAAAAAGCCCATCCCTCCAGTAGGTTGTTTGTTACCCTTATTAGCAGTCTGATCATTTACAAAAGCGGCTACCCGACCAATGGTTTGCCCTTGGGCATCTTGTAATATCCAACGAGTACATTTACCGTGGGAAAAAAAAGAGTTTACCTTAGGATTAAAAGTTTCTTCCACGTCTTTGTCTATGGGGCGTATCCAGTTGGGGTCGTTTTTGTATAATCTGGCAGGCAATTTTATGAATTCTTTTGCCAGCTTTTTGTCGTTTTTAACTTCAATCAGTTTCATACCTATCAATCCAGTCAGTGTTTTAGACTTTTATTCAAAACGAAAGATATAAAACTTTGACAGAACGAAATAATTGTGATGAAAAACAATCGTAAGCATGCCCTTGTTTTATCAACAAATCGAATTGTTAAAAAAATACTATCTCAGATATTTTAAGTAGGTGTTTTGTAAATTTAAGTACATAATATTCCGTGTTTCCGAAAATTAAACCAACCATGAAAAAAATTACCTTTCTTGCACTTTTATCTTTGATATGCCATGTTTCATTTGCCCAAAAATACAAAGCAGTTCGGGTAAGCATTTATTTTGGAGGAGGTAGCTACTACATAGATGCCGAGCAAAAGCAAGATATTATCAAAGCTATAGAGTCTATCAAAGACCTTTCTAAATATCAGGTCAGTATCACCAGCCATACCGACAATATAGGTGGTAAAGAATACAATGAATGGCTATCTAAAATGCGTAGTGAAGCGGTATTGAAACAATTGATTGAACAAGAAATCAAAAAGGAAAAAGTGTTGATCAAGGATTTTGGGCAAGACAACCCCTTACACAACAATGAATCACATCAAGGCCGTATTCGTAATCGAAGAGTCGACTTGCTGTTTTCGCCTCTGAATATGTAGCAGATTTATTGGCTTTTGTATGGCGGATAAGTACTCATTTAATTTTTGTTTTAGGTATATTAACATTCAAGATTATCTTGGTTTTGGAGTTCCAAAGTCAAAATTGTCTATGCTTTGTAGCGTTGCGGTCACGTAATGTTTTTTGTAATGAATGAGCTTTAAAGAGTAAAAAATCGATATGCTATCCGTTTCATACGCTTAATTTGTTCTATCAACAATCTCAAAAAACTAGTGGAATCATTGATATCTGGCGAAACAGTATAAGTTTATTAAGATTAAACAAACGATAGATACACAGAAATAATTTTCCTTGTGTACTACAATAATATAAGCTATTGGATCTGTTTTTAAATTGAAAAAGTGCAATTTTTATTTTTTTGATATGCTCTTAAAAGGCTTTGATTACTTGATAGAGAGCTATTCATTTTACAGGAAAAGATGGGTGTTCATTGAGTATTACTACTGTTATTCAAGTACATAAGTATGTTTTACCTGAGGAAAGGAGCCAACTTAGTAGTAGCTAAGTACGTGAATTAAGATATAGACTGATATTTACCTTCTGAAAAACTATGAAAACGAAAACCTACTGGAAACTTAGATTGATTAAACGATTATTACTTTTCTCACAAAACACTTCACATTGGGGATACATAAGAAAATCCCCTCCAACAATTCACTACTCTTTGGCTATTGTCTGCTGATTCAGCAACAGTTATTTTGATTCGTAGATTCATCTAAAACGAATACCTGCCACTTAGCTAGTTTTAAACACTTTTGCGATTATTAATCCTAATTTAACTTAAATAACAAATGTATCAACTCACCAGCGGCATCTTAAACCTAAAGAATAGGACATTTAAGATATCACTTAGTTGAGGGAAACTATGCGTATGTTCTTGATGTCAGAAAGAAAGCTGGATGAATAATCCGGCTTTCTATGCTCAAGCATAGGCTTGCTCAAACTCTACAATAAAGCAAGCTCCTTCACCAGGAGTACTTTCGCACCAGATTTTACCGTTCATGGCTTCTACAAATTTTTTTACAATTGACAGCCCCAAGCCTACCGTATGCTCACCACCCGTTGGCTGAGCACTGAGCCTTTGAAATTTTCCAAAAAGCTTTTTCTGATCCTCTGGACTTATACCTGGTCCTTCATCTTTAACAGTGATTCTTACTTTACGGGCTTGAGCATTTAAGGCAATATAGATGTGTTTGTGAGGAGGGGAAAACTTGAGAGCATTGGATAATAAGTTTTCCATAATTTGCAGGATAAAGTTCCTGTCCAGGTTTACCTTAAAGTTTTTGTCATAAAATGGCAGGATAATTTTAATGAGTTTTTTCTGAGCTTGCTCCTGGTAGTTATTGATGACTTCTTCCAGCAGGATATTCAAATCGATGCATTCGGTGTGTATTGTCAATTCTTGTGCTTCTATCACCTTTAAATCCAAGATGCGATCAATCATAGTCTGGAGACGTTCGGTAGATTGCATCGCTTTTTGGAGATAATCAGTGGTTTCATCTTCATGGGCAGCAGTCATTTGACATAGCTGTATAAGCCCTTTGAGTTGGTTAAGAGGGCTTCGTAAGTCATGGGCCAGCATGCCTACCAATACATTCTTTTCCTGATTGAGCGTGACCAACGCCTGGTTCTTATTTTGGAGTTCTTCGTGCTTGCGCTCCATGTGGTAGGTTTGGGCTCGTATTTTTTCATTTTGTAGCGCAATGATTTTATTTCTTTCCTCAAATAAAATACGGGTATGCTTTTTTTCTTTGGAGTGGCGGTAGTAGATAAAAGAAGGAATGAGAATGAGTAAAAAAATGAGGATACTCAAGTAAATTAAGTTTTTTTGATGCTGAAAATGCGCCTCTTGTATTTGCTTTTCTTTGGTGAGTAGCTTGATAGCTTGCTCTTTTTGAGTGTTCTGAAAACGAAGCTCCATCCGCCGGGTAGCCTCTATTTGCCCTTTTTGATCTGACGAATCCCTTAATTGGTGGTATTTGTCGTAATAATAAAAAGCATTTTCGTAATCTTTTGATGCCTTATAAATGGCTGAGATAAGTTTGTAGCTGGCTTGTACTTCGAATAAGTTTTTACTGGTTTGAGCGGCAACCAAACTTTTCTTTTGATACGTTATGGCATTTGTATAATTTTTTTGCTGAGCATATACTTTGGCCAAATCACGCGCAACTACAATAGTTAAGTGTTGGTTCTGTAGCTGTTGAGCAATATCCCAGGCTTGAGCGAAGTACTTCAGTGCTTTGTCATAACTTTGTTGTAAGAGATAAACCTCTCCTAAGCTACTCAATAAAGCTCCCTTGATTCTTTCCAGGTTTTTGCGTTCGGCTACTAGGTTCAAGCCTTTTTTTAAATATTCTTGTGCTTTGTCATGACTACCCAATATATTGTAGGTGCTGCCTACATTGTTAAAAGAGACCGCTATAAGACGGAGGTTTTGGATGCTTTGGGCAGTTTTTAGTACGTTCAGAAAATATTTAAGAGAGTTGCGGTATTCACCCAAATCATAGAAGGCACCAGCTACATTGTTGATGGCTTCAATATACCCCTTTTGGTTGGGTATTTTTCGGTAAAAACTCGCGGCTTCAAAGTAGTGAAAGAGGCTACTTTTGATCTCGTTGAAGGAACGATAGCAATTCCCCAAATGCAATGATATCTCAGCGGAGCGAGCGTGAATTTTTTCTATTTTTGAAGTCTCCAACGCTGCTTTAAAGTATTTGATGGCTTGTTGGGGTTGATCATTTTTTTGGTAAAAAAGTCCCATCACAAATTGAGACTGAAGTTTATCCACTTTTTCGTTGGTTTGAGTGCCCATAATCATCGCCTGACGGATATATTTCAAAGCTTCGGGCGAACCTTCTTTGAGCAGGGCCTCTCCAATTTGGTTCAATAAGTTAAGCTGGATTTTTTTATTACGAGGGCTTTTTATTCTTACTTTTTTTAGTTCACTAATCAAGCTATCGGAGAGATAGGATTGACTAAAAGTCTGGGGGGCAAAAAGGCAAAATATACCAGGCAAGAGGTAATAAAACCACCTCTTATTATATAGAATGAATAAAACCTGATGATTTGTACGTTGGTTTTGTTGCACCTTAGTAATCTATTAAAGCCCCATTGTTTTACTTCTTGTAATTCACAATTTAACTAAATTTATATCTTTTGTGAAATAAGCACAGCCTAATTTTAAAACAAAATAAATATGTTTTTTATCGAAATGATTGAACCTGAAGTAGCCGAAGGGCAACTAAAAGAGGTGTACGAAGAAGTCCTGAAAAAAAGAGGCACAATCGCTGATGTGTATAAAGTCCAGAGCCTTAACCCAGCATCAATTATCCATCATATGGAACTCTATTTGGGGATTATGTTTGGCAAATCACCGTTGCGTAGGTATCAGCGAGAAATGATAGCAGTGATCGTATCTGCGAATAATCAATGCGAATATTGCCAAACATATCATGGTATTGCATTGAATAATTTTTGGAAGGATGAACCAAAAGTACAACAACTGAGAACTGATTATACTAAGGTGGCGCTGAGTGAAGTGGATCAATTACTATGTGAGCTGGCTAAAAATTTGACTTTAAATCCTGGCCACGTCAACGAAGCAGCGTTAGAGCCCCTTAAAAAGGCTGGATTGGAAGATCGCGCTATTCTAGATGCTACGTTAGTTATCGCCTATTTTAATTTTGCAAACCGACTTGTAATGGGACTGGGAGTGAGCCTGGATAACCAAAAGGACGAATGGGTTCATTATGATTGATTATCTATCTTATGGAGTGAAATATAGTTATAGCACTGAATAGCAATTACTTACTATCCAGTGCTTACACTTATTCAGAAGCTTTAGCAACGAGCTTTTCGACCAAGGCTGGTACCCCTACCGAACCTTTTTCTTCTATCAGGTGTAAGTTTGGTCGAGTGCGCACATCAGGCATATTAGGGTCTACAATGTACTTAGGTACGTGATCTTCTACATAATCTAATAATCCCGCTGCTGGGTATACCAATAATGAGGTGCCTACTACCATAAAAATATCGGCATCTACTACCTCCATCACGGCCTTTTCCATCAAAGGGACTGCTTCGCCAAACCATACAATGTGAGGTCTCAATTGAGAGCCTTTTTCGCATTTATCGCCAATTTTGACTGGTTTATCGCCCCATTCGTATACCAAATTAGGGTCTACTGTACTGCGTACCTTGTTCAACTCTCCGTGAAGGTGGACAATATTGGTAGAGCCTGCTTTTTCGTGTAAGTCATCGATATTTTGGGTTACTATAACCACCTCATAATGGGTTTCTAGTTGAGCCAAGCCGAAATGCCCAGGATTGGGTTGAGCAGCTAAAGCTTGGGCACGACGTTGATTATAAAACTCTAGTACCAGCTCCCGATCTGCTTTCCAACCTTCAGGCGAAGCTACTTCCATTACATTGTGGTTTTCCCACAAACCATCTGAATCTCTAAAAGTTTTGATACCACTTTCGGCACTAATACCTGCACCTGTCAGAACGACTATTTTTTGTTTTTCCATTACTCAATTGTTTTAATTTTGATTTTATAGGTTGACAATTTTATGGTTGTTTGAGGGAGAATGATCAATAGCTAAAATTAGTAATAATTTAATGAATTTTAAATTTAACATAATATATTAGTTATGGATACTATTTTGCAAAAAGTTGTTATTTCGGATAATAGGAAAAGTCGACATGACTTCCTATATTGAACCCCAATGAATTTGTAAAAAAAACAAAAAGTAAATTAACCTTATGCTGGTAATCAACGGATTAGAAGAATTGAAAACATACCACGAAAAAGAGTTGGGTGTTACTGAATGGGAGGTTATTACCCAAGAAATGATCAATAAATTTGCAGAAGCTACTGGGGATCATCAATGGATACATGTAGATGTAGAAAGAGCAAAAAAAGAATCACCTTTCCGTACCACTATAGCCCACGGTTTTTTGACGCTTTCTTTGCTGCCTAAATTGTTGAATGAGGTGTTGGATGTACAAGGCGTAAAGTTTGGCTTGAACTATGGCACCGACAAGGTAAGGTTTATGTCACCAGTGATTACAGGAAGCAAAATAAGAGCAAAAATTGTGTTTTCGGCTTACAAAGAAGTAGATGGTGGCTTGCAGGCTACTTTTACGGCTACTTTTGAGCGTGAAGGGCAAGAAAAGCCCGTGTGTGTAGCCGAATCATTGATGAGGTTTTTTGCTTGATAATTTATTTAAACCCATTTGTAAAAAAACATTTTCTCATTTTACCCACATTATAGACCTATGGTAGTTTTTGACAGCGAATTTTTGAAAATTACTTTTGATGAAAAGAACCAGGCTGTTTTAGAAGAGTGGAAGCTTTATTATGGCCCAAAAATAGAACTGGAGAGCTTTCGTCAACCGATGCTAGAGCTCGTAAAGGCATTTAAAGCAAACAAAGCCACCAAATGGCTTGCTGATAATACAGAGCAATCTCGTCTCAATGAAAAAGATCAATGGTGGCTAGAAGATGATCTATATCCTCAATTAGTTGAGGCTGGACTTCAGCATGTAGCTTTGGTAAATACCAAAAACATTTTGGGTACTGCTATTGCCAAAAATAGTATTCGCAACCTAAGCCGCTCAGTGGAGATTGAAATTTTTAACAAAAACCAGGATGCCAAAAACTGGTTAGGAACTTTATAAGAACAAATTACATAAGCGTGTTTGGAAGTAGGGCACTGTCCTTAGAAACCAAACACGCTCATTGGTTACTCGAAAAACCTCAGCGAGCAAAACACCCACACTTACCATCAATATATTACTACCTATTAACCATTACCTTATTACATGAAGATTCTTACTGCTTCCCAGATCAAAGAGTTAGATGCCTACACCATCGAAAAAGAAGTTATCTCCTCTATTAACCTAATGGAAAGAGCCTCGGTAGCTTTTACTCGCTGGTATATGGGCCAAGGATTTACCCAAGGAAATGCTAAACGCCCTGTATACATTTTTTGCGGTTTGGGTAATAATGGGGGAGATGGACTGGCCATTGCCCGTTTACTTTTGGGCAACCAGTACGAAGTACATCCTTTTGTAGTGCGGTATTCGTCCCAGGCTACCGAAGACTTTCAAGTAAATTATGGGCGCTTGGAAAAAAAGCACGCGATTCAGGAGATTACTGAAGAGAGCCACATTCCCACAATTCCTGCTGAGGCAGTAGTAATTGACGCGATCTTTGGCTCGGGGCTTAATCGACCACTTGAGGGAGTGACTGCTACCCTGGTAAAACACCTCAATAAAAGTGGTGCTATGATTGTATCAGTGGACATTGCTTCTGGCTTATTAACCGATAGTTTAAGCAGTGGGGTAATTGTGCGAGCTGATTACACCGTGAGTTTTGAGTTGCCCAAACTAGCCTTTTTGTTGCCACACAACGATAAGTTTGTAGGTGAGTGGAAAACAGTACCCATTGGCCTGAGTGCAGATTTTATTGCCGAATCACCCACCGAACATTATTATTTGGATGAAGCATTCATAGAAAAAATATTTAAACCCAGGGCTAAGTATTCCCACAAAGGGTCTTATGGACATGCGCTGCTCTTAGCTGGAAGCGAAGGTAAAATTGGGGCGGCAGTATTGACGGCACATGCTGGGCTAAGAGCGGGAGCGGGTTTATTAACGGCACATTTGCCTACTTGTGGCTATAATGTGATGCAAACCACTTTACCTGAGGCGATGGTATCGCTGGATGCCAATAATCAATATTTGACTAACTTCCCTTCATTAGAAAACACTCCCTACAAAGCTATTGGGGTAGGGCCAGGATTGGGCAAACATCCTGATACGCTCAAGTGCCTGACTAAACTGCTGGCAAATACTACCAAACCTATGGTGCTGGATGCCGATGCCATTAACCTGATTGCTGAAAACAAAGACAAGCTATTGCCCAATGTACCAGAAAACAGCATTCTCACACCCCATCCAAAGGAATTTGAACGCTTGGTGGGACGTACCAGTACCGACTATGATCGCCTAAGAACATTGAAAGCTTTTTGTCAAAAACATCGAGTATATATTTTGCTTAAAGGGGCACATTCGGCATTAGCGACCCCAAAGGGTAACGTATATTTTAACTCCACTGGAAATCCAGGAATGGCTACGGCGGGAAGTGGTGATGTGCTCACGGGCATTATTACAGGTTTGCTGGCTCAAGAATATACTCCTTTCGAGGCGGCTGCTATTGGGGTATATGTACATGGATTGGCGGGTGATCTGGCTGCAAAAATAGAAGGCCAGTATGCTTTGATGGCCTCCGATATTATCAACTACCTGGGGGTAGCTTTCAAAACCTTAGAAAAGTAAGCTAAGCGTTTAATAACGAACTTTGATTCATCTGAGTGAAATTTTCTGTACAAATAGGGTTGATTTTTGGGGTATTGGCATTGTATACTTGTGAACCAAAACAAGCCTCAAAAAATAAATTAACTCCCCAACAAGCGTTTCTTAAGAAAGCCAATTTACCAGAAAGCGACTCTTTGTTACAACATCACCTGGATAGTCTCGGGATTGACGCTTGGCAGGTATGCCAACATTGCCAAAACGAAACAAATAACCTGCGTAAAATCAGGCTCATTTCGGCCGTTTGCCAAAAAGCTGATAATCACATTCATAGCTTGGATACTAGTTATTGGGGCGGTATTTTGTATCGAATGGAGCCTTTTGTGGAAGTCGTTACACGACTGAAAGAGTCATCACACCGTAGTTTTATAGATGTTGGTTCGGGCAATGGGGAAAAACTGTATGCCGCGCTTTGCCTGGGTTTTACGAAAAGCGAAGGACTGGAGTACGATACTACCCTGGTAAATATCAGCCAGCAGTTTTGGCAACCTATGATCCAGCGAGAAAAAATACACGTAAAGTTGGGAAATGCCTTGACAATTGCCCCGGAATACTATCATTCTTTTGATTTTATCTACTTATATTCTCCTATTAAGGATCATAACCAGATGGCAAGTCTGTTTTACACCTTGATGCAACAGCTCAAAGAAGGAGGAGTATTGCTTGAGGTGCGTATGGTGTATACTCAAGCATTAAGAAAGATAAGTGGCTATAATATTCCAGAGATGATGGGTACATTTGCGCTTAAAAAACAACAGGGGAAATTATACTATGTGCAGTACAATGAAACTCGTAAGGATTGGACTTTATTGGAGAAGTTTTGAAATTGTAATAAAAGCTACTTGATTCTTCCTGGCTCTATTTTTCTTATACTTGAGTTTATTACCTTTTAATGCATTGCGAAACACTTTAATAATGGAGCAATGAAACTATTAAACCAAAAGTTCAGCTCTTAATCAGGAAAAAAACTCAATTACCTAAACCCAAAGAGTGCTTTCATAGTTTTTAGATTAAAAATCATGTGATATGCTAGGATCTATTTTCAACTGCTTTGAAGCGCTCGTTAAAGAAGAATATTCAGAACAAACCTGGAAAACCATTTTGACCAAAGCGGGTCAGGATGCCACTGTTCGTATGTTTGCCCACCGCCCTTATGAAGATGATACTTTTCATAAAATTTACGAAGTGGCCTGCCAAGAACTAAAAACCGATAAATATCAATTGGCTGAGGCATTTGGCAAGGCTTGGATGAAATATGCTTCTAAGCATTATTTTGCATTTTTTGTAGCAAGAAGCAATGCCCGCGAATTTGTTTTGGCTATGGATCGCACCCACACCAAAATTACCGACAAAGTAGCCAATGCCACTCCTCCTCGGTTTCATTATAAAACGATCGATAACCAAACCATTCAGATGACTTATGATTCTCCCCGTGGCCTTGGGTTTTTAATGGTAGGTGTACTTAAGGCTGTGGGAGATTACTTTGAAGAGAAAATCACAGTAGAGGCTTTAGACGAAAATACAGCTGAGGTGACTTTTCATACCTATGAGGGGGCATAAACGATAAGGAATCCTGCAGGTTTTGTATTATATTGGCTTAAAAAGTATACGCCAATGTTTGTCAATCGTTCCTATTCTTTTTTCAAAGTCCTAAAATGGACCAAACTAGCCATTCTTCAATTCACCATTATTGCGACCATTCCGGTAGTGTTGTATAAGTTTACCCACCTGGAATGGTTGGCTTTTCCTTGGGTACCTACTACCCTGGTAGGTACTGCAGTAGCTTTTTATATAGGTTTTAAGAACAACTCCTCCTATGATCGTTTATGGGAATCGCGCAAAATTTGGGGAGCCATTGTAAACGATAGTCGTACCTGGGGTATAAAGGCCATTGATTTTGTTACCAATGATTTTGCCAGTGAACCAGTCAGTGACCAACAGCTCAAAGCCATTCATCGTCGACTCATTTATCGTCATATTGCTTGGCTTACAGCTCTTAGGTTTCAATTGAGAACCTCTCGAACCTGGGAGCATTCCCGTCCTTCTTTGGATAAAATTCGCCAAAAAAAAGGATATGACATACCCGAGTTTCGCACTCAGCTTCAAGACGAGATAGCCCCTTTTTTAGAGAGCCAGGAAAGAGAAGATGCCTTGAGCCGAAAAAACACGGCGACCCAACTGATTAAAAACCAGTCTAAAGACTTGAAAGAACTTAGAAAGATGGGTTTACTAGATGACTTTCGCCATATGTCTTTGGTAGATACTTTAGAAAAATTTTATACAGGGCAAGGTAAATCTGAGCGTATCAAAAACTATCCTTTTCCCCGACAATATGCCACCTTGAATGGCTTTTTCATTTGGCTGTTTGTGATATTATTACCTTTTTCTATGATCAAAGAATTCAAGGAGTTGGGAACCAATATGGAATGGCTAACGATCCCTTTTTGTGTGATGGTCTCTTGGGTTTTTCATACGATGGAAAAGGTAGGTGACTATAGCGAAAACCCTTTTGAAGGTGGGGTAAACGATACTCCTATTACGGCATTGAGCCGAACCATAGAAATCGATTTGCGTGATATGCTCAACGAGCAAGAGTTACCCAAAGCCAGACCTGCGGTGAATCATGTGTTGTCCTAAAAAACATTGTTTGAGTGAATAAGTTTTCCCCCATATTTGACAGCATATCGACTGTTTTACCTGCTGGTTTGCAATATGTACCTCAGGATAATTACTATCTGGCCGACTTATCGGTTCCTGAGACAAGTTTGCCTGTGAGTTATTTGTATTCTGATGGGGCCACTTCTTGCATAATTGTAATCGTGGTAGGGCAAAAAAAAGCAAGTGAGGCCAATACCTTGGTGGCACTTGCCCATTTGAGCAGGCAAGAAACATTTGAGGCTTTTTTTGAGCTTGTTGAGCAACGGTTTTTTGGTGAGATTGCCCTATACGCTCAAGGAGCCAACCCACCAGAAATCAATGATGAGATAGGTGATATTTTAACTAATGAGCAAATTTTGAAAACGTGGGTAGATAAACTTGCTTTATCTATCCCTGATCAAAATCTGAGAGTAACCCAGCAAATATTGGCATTAGGAGAAGGGAGCCCATTAGCGCATAATCGAGATTGTCTGGGCATTGATTTAAAAACTTTGCAAGTGAATAAACAAAGGTTACCCGTTACAGAGATTCACCGCGATGGGCAGGATGGCCTACAAACATTGTTTAGCTTATTTGGCCAAGAGTTACAACCACCCTTGATGCTACGTCCTGCCAATCAGTTATTTACCGAGCGTCAAATCATCGATTTAGTCACAATTGCTTTCCATTATAACTGGATCGATATTTTGCCCATGAGCGATGAAGAAATGCTTCATTACTTTTCTACTACTCCTCAATATGAAGTGCCTTGGTTTTGTGATGCGTTGCGCCAATCGGCACTGTATGTAAAACATCACTTGCACTTGATTGAGTAAAACGAACGATAACGCTTGAATTATTTGGATTTTAAAATACCAATTGTTATTTTAGCGTTATGGGTAGAAGTAAAAAATTTTCTGATCGAGAACAAACCAAAAAAGATATCATTGAGAAATCGGCGAGATTGTTCAACGAAAAAGGGTATTTGAGTACTTCTATCAAAGATATCGAAGAAGTGACGGGACTTTCAAAAGGAAGTATTTATGGTAATTTTTCCAATAAAGAAGAAGTGGCACTTGAGGTATTTCGCTATAATTTTCGATATTTATTTTCAGGCATAGATAAATTAGTTTCTGAAGCTCCTGATGCAAAAGGCCAACTGATGGCTTATGTGCTTTTTTATCGTAATAACCACCATTTGGTGAATGAAATGGGGGGCTGTCCCTTATTGAATGTATCGGTAGATGTAGATGATACCAACCCTGCGCTGAAAGCTAAATCCATTAAATACATCAAGACTTGGGAAAAATCGGTGACCCATTCTATCAAGCAGGGGCAATTGGCTGGTGAATGGAATCAAGACGTAGATCCAAAAGTTTTTTTTTCAAGGTTGGCTGGATTAATCCAGGGAGGTGTTTTCCTGGCAAAAACTACCGGAGTCAACGATTACTTATTTCATAACCTGGATTTGTTAGAAGAATACATATTGAGCATATGTAAATAATTAAGCTCAAAATTTTTTACTCCTTAAAATACCAAATGTTATTTTAAGAAAGTTATCCAAGCAATCAATTATTCTGAAAGATAAATTTTTTTACCATTTAAAATACCGTTTGTTATATTAAAACTATGGCGAGTCAATTAAAATTACAGTTTATGAAGGCCGGGTTGGCCATAGGGGCTACTTTTACCCCAACCAGCGTGATGAATTATTTGTGGACAAAGATGTTTACCATTCGGAAACGTTCACTCAAACCTCCACATCAGCAATTACTGGAAGAGGCCACTATAGAAGAGATGAAAGTGCCACTTTTTGGGCAAACTTCACAAAGCATTGTGACTTATAGCTGGGGAAAAGGAGCTAAGACGGTATTGTTGCTGCATGGTTGGGAATCTAAGGCGGTTGATTATTACAAGCTGATTCCAATGCTGCTGAAAGAGGGATACCAAGTGTTAAGCCTTGATTTTCCAGCGCATGGCAATTCATCGGGGAGCCAGTCCAGTTTGCCAGAATTTATCCTGGTGCTGAAAGCCTACCTGAAGCAAGTCTCGAGAATAGATGCAATCATTGCTCATTCGTTGGGAGGTACCGCGGCATTTACCTGGTTGTTAGAAGAGACCGAAAACGCTGAGGCTATCCAATTGCAAAAATTGATTTTGATGGGGAGCCCATTTGTGCCTGTGCATTTCTTCGAAGGTGCTTTCGATTTCTTAGGGATACACCGTCGAGTACGTAAACGATTTTACCAAAAAGCGAAAAATAAGTTTGGGCGAGGTATTCAGGAATATAGCTTACCTACCTTAAAAAAAGAGGAGTTAAAGACTGAAATAGTAGGTTTATATGACGATTCGGACAAAGTAGTGAGTATAAAAGAAGCCAAGGCTTATCACCAAAATAACCCACAATTGCAGATGCATTATTTTCAGGGAATTGGCCATCATCAAATGATTAAACATGAGGCGATTATGGAGACTTGCCTTGAGGTTTTAAGAAAAGAATAATCACTTGTTAGTATCGTTTTGCTTAAATACCCAACAAGGGCTTGGAAGAATGCATCGATTATGAATACTTGTCTTGAGGTTTTAAGGAATGAAATATTCAAATAATTTTTTAGTGTAGAATTGTAATCTTTGAAAAGCCTTCCATATGCTTGGAAGGTTTTTTTGATCATTTATTTAAGCGCCAGGAGCTACCCCACCGTGATAGTCTATTCGGCTGCCATTATCACCATATTTTTTAGATAATTTTTTCAAATATTCAATCCCATAGTTGCCCACTCGGGTAATCATATTGTAAGCTTCTCCCATATCCAGGCCGTTTACTTCCCGAATCACTTTAAGGCAAGTCCAATGGTTGTATAGGGTGAAGGCTACCCCGAAGAGTTGATCGTTGAGTCGGAGTAAGTCTTCATAAAATTGAGTAGCTCGATCAGTAGGAGTTTCCATAATTGGGGCAACTACTTGAAAATAAGCCCTTTCTTCTCGCTCTATAAACCAAACATCTATCCATACGGTGATGTCTCCCCGCTTTAGGCTCCAATGCCCTTCAGTATCTTTGGAGCGACAACTGACTGGATCTACCCCCAGGCGATGGATGCAGTTTTCTATAATGTCATAGTAGTATTTAAGATTGTGTTCCATGATACACGGATTTTTAATTTAATTTTCAAGGTATAAAAATTATCGGGAATGTTCTTCTAAAAAATATATTTTACTAAAAGCGAAGTTGTGGGTAGTCAAATAAAAGATCATACCGCCAGGCATTTTTCAATTGTGGAGACACAAATCGAGGCAGCCGTGCCACTGCTAGGTCCTCACGACCAACTATCTAGCAATATGATAAAAGATGAAACAAGCGATCAAGTGATCGGGAATAATGAGGGGTTAGTGATGAATAAACGCAAAAAGGTGCTAAAAATTTTACACCAGCCAGGTTTGGTCAATGGGTTCAGTAGCATCGCCCCAATCTTGCGGAATTCCTTCCCAGCCTAGTCTTAAGGCCATGATGCCTCCTGCCATTGCACAAGTAGTGTCCCGATCGCCAAGTGCACTGACGGTTTTCCAAAGTGCTTGAGCAAAATCATCGAAGTGATGCGCAACACACCACAAAACCAGCGGTACAGTATCTTGCGCTAACATTTGATGGCCGTTGCCCAAGGCATGAACAATGGTTTCTACTCGATAACTACTTGGAAGCGTTAACGATTTCAGAATTTTATTGTGGGTGTCGCCTGGAGGCGTATGGGCGGCTATTTGCTCTAGCCAATCATTGCCTACCAGGGTAGTATAAGCGGCTAAATGAGCTGCTACAGCTATGGCTACCGCACCTGCTTGGGCTTCGGGGTGAGCGTGGGTGATTTGAGCTGATAAACAAGCTTGCTCTACAAGATGAGAAATGTTTTCTGGATAAAAAGCACCTAAAGGTACTACCCGCATCGCTGCGCCATTGCCCATAGACCCCATACCGCTGAATACTTCACTTGCGGCTTCTTGCCAAGAGCGACCCTCGCTAATTTCTCGCAATATTTTGTGAGCAGTTCCCCCATATCCACGCGAGATATCTTTTTGATAATTAGTAGCCCAAATATGCGCCAATTTATCTTGTTGGATGTCATTGTATTGGAGCAGATGCTGTACCAGACCAATGGTCATAATAGTATCATCGGTAAAATACCAAGGGGCTGGTGGAAGCTGTTTTTGGGATAACCACTGTGTGATTTGAGGGCGAGTATTGAAAAAACACTGCCCAAAAGCATCTCCAATAGCAGTACCCATCAAGGCGAGTTTTGCCAATAAAGCTTGAGGCTCGTTATAGTCTTGCAATATATTGATCATCTTAAGGTTTTTTTAAGGGGATTTTGTAATTTCATTAGAGCTTGTTTAAATTTTCGTTTAAAGTAGATTTTTTGATGTATTTTGGGATTAGATGCGTCAAATTTTGAGGTAATAGCCTCGCTATTGCCGATAAATTTGACAATATATAATCATAAAAGACGCGAAAAAGTACTAATCAATGAATTTTAAACGAGCTCTCAAGTAAACCATACAAACCAACTAATTATGAAGTATACCTGGTTTTTTTTAGGAATTTTTTCGCTATTTCTGGTACAAGCTTGCCACATTAGTGTCAACAATAAAGAGAATAAAGATCAAGAAAATAATTATACAGAAGCCAATACTCCAGAAAGTTCTACGACTACCGAGACAGAAGTGACACCTGAAGGGGAAGATAAAGAAGGAAACGTGAGAGAGTTGCCCAAGTTTAATAGCTTGTTGCATAATATTTCGGGGAACATCGTATGGAAGCAAGGCGAGAAGCAAAGAGTTGAGATACAAGCAGTACCTGAGGTAATAGAACAAATCACGACTGAAGTAAAGGAAGGAGGATTGTTGTATATCGGTTACCGCGACCCTAACTATCAACTGAATGATAATAAGTTGTATATTTTTATCACTACCCCCGAAATTAAGGCCATTCGGTTGAGTGGCTCAGGTAATCTTCAGTCCAAAAATCGTTGGAATGTAGATAACCTTTCGTTGGCAATCTCGGGCTCGGGCAATATAGATATTAGCCTAAAAGCCGATAAGTTAATGGCCCAAATAAGTGGTTCGGGGAATATTAACCTCAAAGGTAAGAGCGATGATTGTGAAATAGGCGTGAATGGGGCTGGCCAACTTGCCGGATATAAATTCAAGGTTGATAATTGTAGGGCAAAACTCAGTGGATCAGGCTCTTGCGCCCTATATGTAAAGGATCAACTGAGTGTGGCTATTACAGGAAGTGGTTCGATGACGTACAAAGGAAGTCCAAATGTGTCTAAACTTATTGAAGGCTCAGGAAGTTTGACCAAGCAAAACTAGTACTTTGAATTGCTTCAACTTCTTTGATACCTTAGGCCAAATATAGCCCTGACAGGGGGATGAGTATCAATTGAATGGTTAGCGATGAATGGGCATTTCACGTGCTACCATTGATCACTAACCATTATCAATCATTTACTGCAGAGCATTTATTTGAACGTAACCGCAGTAGCTCCGTAACCAAACTTTTCTTTGCGGGCATCCTCATAGAACTGAATATCAGGATTCTTGCTCAATCTTTTGTGAATTTCCGTTCTCAAAACTCCATTGCCCACTCCGTGGATAAAAATAATCTCGTGCATACCGCTGGCAATGGCATTTTCAAGTTTATTTTCAAAGGTTTTAAGCTGCAAGTCTAACATTTCGCCACTATTGAGATTACTAAAATCAGTACTTAGTTTCTCAATGTGTAGGTCTACTTCATACTCAGGAGTTGTTACAGTAGTAGTTGCTTGAGCTTTAGTGGTGGTATTTGGTTCATTTTTGCTCAGCATTTGCTCCTTGAGTTTGCTCGCATCTAATGGCTTTGCTTCCGGTTTTTCAACAGGAGTTGCTACGTCTGCTACAGCCTCGATTTGTTGGGTATTCAAGATTTGCTCGGGCATGTCTTTGTCTAACTGAAACAAGTGGGCTTCTTTTTCCAAGACAGGTGCTTTAGCCTTGCTCTTGAAAAAGTTGGAAGCGCGAAAACGCATTTTTTTGATAAACGGTGCCCGGATGCTGAAATAGCCTCTTTTGGCAAACAAGAATTGGAAAATGTACACTCCCCAATTATCAAAATCTTTGATGTTTACTTCGTTGATCTTGATGCTATCGCGACCACGAAGCAAGCCAGCGTAGACTCCCTGGTGATTTTGATTACGCTCAAGCCCTACCGTAAAAGGTAGATCAAAGTCGGTATTATTGATAATGTGCATCGTGTAGCTTTGGTCGTTGATGGGAGCAAATGCTACATAAATGCCCTTGGTGGCATATACTGTTTTATCGGTTTGAGTATCGGGACGGGCTGCAAACCGCCCGGTGTTTTCTTCTTTGTAATCCCCAAAGCGTTTTTTCTCTTCTTTGGCAATCACTACTATTTCGTTTTTGAGTACTGGGATAGAAAACCCATCTTCAATTTCTACATCTACAATGTTTCCATTGATTTTAGAAATAATTCCTTCCTCGGTGCCGTGTAGCATTCTTACTCTATCGCCTATGTTCATTGTCTTATTATTGTTTATTAATTTACAAGGGTTGAATGAGCTGGATTATTTGAATTTTAGACAAAGATAGGAGCTTTGGAAGTGAAAAACTAAAAAGCTTTTTAAATTAAAAAT
>DMXI01000079.1 GCA_003483885.1 Microscillaceae bacterium | reverse complement strand
GAGTAACAAAAACCCCGCGGCTATAATTTGTTTTCGCTAAATCTATTCCGTTGCGCCTAAACTTTTCAAGCTCGCCTAAAGGCTCAAACAGGTGAAAAGTTTTATACGGCTTCACTGCTCAGATTTTTAACGCGAACAAATTAAGGCCGAGTCTAGGCTGACGCAACTAAAGTGTACTCTTATATTTTATTTGTAATAAACAAAATAATTGATTTGAAAGGTCTAATTCAATTGACGGTATTCTTGCGGAGTCATCCCGGTTTTGTTCTTGAAAAGCCTACTGAAGTAGTGAGGATAATTAAAGCCCAAATTGAAGGCAATCCCACTGATAGAATCTTCGGAACGCAGCAGCAAGTTTTTGGCTTTACTAATCAAAAAATCATTGATATGATCCTTGGCCGTGCGTCCCGTTTCCTTCTTGAGCAAATCGCTCAAATAATAAGGAGAAAGCGCTACGTTGTCGGCCAAATAATCCAGTGAGGGAGGGCCTGCTTCTACCAATTGCTCTTGTTCATAATAGCTCTTGAGCAAAGATTCCACTTTAGATACAATGTCTTGATGTTGAGCGGCTCGGGTATTGAACTGACGTTCGTAATAACGCAGGCAATAATTCAACAGCAATTCAATATTAGAGGCTAATACTTGTTGACTATGCCCATCAATTCGTTCCTTGATTTCGGACTGAATCAAGCCCACACAATTGGTAATAATGCTCTGCTCCTGATCCGAAAGGTGTAAAGCTTCGTGTACGTCGTAGCCAAAAAAAGAATACTGATCGATGCGGCTACCCAAGGGAGTGTTTCTAATCAAATCGGGGTGAAAATAAATCATCCAGCCATTGATTTCATTTAGTTCTTGCGCTTTTCTGACCGAATACACTTGCCCAGGACCAGTAAAAATAAGGACCCCTTCGCTAAAGTCGTAATGGTTACGTCCATAGTCCAGCCCACAACTTCCATCCTTTAAGGCAATGCAGTACAAATCTGATATGATCTTGACACCTATGAAATCTTCCCCGTACGACATCTTGGCCGTATCCAAAATAGTAATCAACGGATGGGTGGGTTTTTCAAAACCGAGGTACTCATGTATTTGACTCACCGATTTTTGGTGAATAACCCGTTCTTTTGAGTTTTTTTCTTCCATAGGTATTCAATTTGAATGTGGTACAAATTTCTACAAAATCTGGAAAGTAATCGAACACAAATTATTTATAGACTAACACAAATTAAGGAAAATAGCTGGCTGAATGAAATCCACACTGGCTAGAAGTTGAAATTATCAGGATCAGGGCCTAATCTCTGTCCTTGATCCAATTGACGAATGAGACTCATCTCTTGATGAGACAGTTCAAAATCAAAAATATCAGCGTTTTGCCCAATACGCTCCGCATTGACCGATTTAGGGATAACAATTACGCCCAATTGATACAGCCAACGAAGGGTGACCTGCACAGGAGACTTGCCGTATTTTGCCCCAATCATCTGCAATTCAGGTACTTGATTGACCTGCCCTTGCATAATAGGTCGCCAGGCTTCTAAACGAATATGGTTTTTTTGCGCAAAATCCAGTAAATCAGCTTGTTGCAAATAAGGGTGCATTTCTACTTGATTGACCATAGGACGAATATTGGCATCTATGAGTAAATCTTCCAGATGATGAACTTGAAAGTTACTTACTCCAATGGCACGTACCCGACCATCGCGGTAGAGTTGCTCGAGGGCTCGCCAGGTATCCTTATATTTACCCTTTACCGGCCAATGAATGAGGTACAAATCCAGGTAATCAGTTTGTAGTCGCTTTAGGCTTTGTTCAAATGCCTGGAGGGTTTGCTCATAACCCTGCTCGTTGTTCCATACCTTGGTGGTCAAAAATACGTCTTTTCTTGGCACCGCGGCATTTTGTAAGCCCTGGCCTACGCCTGATTCGTTGCGGTAGATGCTCGCTGTATCTATCAAACGGTAACCTTGTTCAATGGCAGATTGTACCGCGTAGGTTACTTCGTCACCGTCTTGAGCTTTGAGTACGCCTAAACCAATGGCCGGCATTTGGATTCCATTACTAAGAGGAATAGTGGGGTGAATTTGGGTGATCATATTCATAGTAGTTATTGTTTATTGGGTGATTGATTAAAACTCTTTTTCAACTTTGCGATGGTTGGAAAGATCACATACTGCAATCCAAACACCATCAATCCTGAGAGAACCAGGGTGCGGAAATAAATAGGAACATTCTTTAACCACACATTGAGGACATATATCAAGAGGGTAATCAATACATATACAATTACCCAGGTAAATAGTACATTCTTTAGCTTGCTCATAGTTTTATGCAATTGTTCGTGATATTCAGATATTGACTGAATAGTTTCGTATGATTTACATTGCAAATATATGGGCTAAATCACGCGGCTCCTTACACTTTTTATGGGGCTTATGACACTTTTTATAGATTGTACTTTTTTTAGGTATAAAAATGAGAGTTATCGCTGGGCTTTGCGAAAATCAAGAGGGGTATGGCTGGTACTACGTTTAAAAAAACGATTGAAATAAGAGACATTGTTAAAGCCTAAACGAAAGGCAATTTCGGCGATCTGCAAGGGCGTATGCATCAGGTAGCTTTTGGCCTCGAGCAAGGTTTTGTCTTGAATATAAGAAGAAGCAGTTTGTCCAGTGAGGTTTTTAATGACGGTATTCAAGTAGCTTGGATTAAGGTTGACCCGTTCAGCAATGAGGCTTACCGAGGCCTGAACATTGTGCAAGCCATTGGCTAAGTCGGCAAAATACTGATCTACTTCTTGGCGAAAACGATTGTAGATGCTGGTGTTTTGTTGGGTTTTAGGAGGGAGGTTGGCAATTTTTTGGGTATAGATTCTTTTGATTTGAATCAAATATTGGAACAACAAATGGCGTAGCATCTTTTCCTTATCTTGGGCTTGCTGATTTACTTCTGCAAGCATTTGTTCCAGGGTATTTTTCAGTAGTAGTGCTTCTTCGTCGGATAAATGGATAATGGGTAAACCCTCAAAGTTGAAAAAAGGAAAGGACTGATCCAGTGCTAATGTTTGCGCATCTTCGTAGGCAAACTGTGGGGCGAAACTAACCAAATAGCCATAAATTTTTTGAGAAATAAACCAGCTCTCAAGCTTGCCTGGATGCGCAAAATAAAGGCTGTTTTGGCTAGAGGAGAAAGTCTGATCGGGCAAGTTCCAATGTACTCCTTGGGTACTTACAAATACCACCCGATAAAAATTACAACGAAACAAGGGCATTTCGATACGTTTGCTTTCAGGTTGATCTTCAATGCGCATCATAGCAAAATCATCGCCTTGAGGCTGACCAATCCGCAATTGATCATAAAAACTGGTAATGGTTGTAAGGTGGGGGATGTGAGCTTCCTGGGTCATAGTTTTGTCAAGCAAACTTTCCTTCAATATATATGATTGGCCTTGGAAGTCGAGATGGCTTCCTGGTAAAGAAAAAACATAAGAAAAGCATATTTTGTTATGCTAACGAATTCTCAACATCAATTTTTCTTATAAAGCTATTTACCTTTTATAAAATTATGAAAACAGTTACATATACTCTCCACATCAGTGCATCACCCGCAACGGTATTTGCTAAATTTGTCAATGAACTAAATGAGTGGTGGCCTAAGGCATATACCTGGTCGCAAGATCAATTGCAAGAAATTCGCATAGATGGCCAAAAAGACGGTTTGTGTACCGAAATTGGTCCCTATGGCTTTCGCTGCGATTGGGGTAGAGTAACTGAAATTATACCCTACAAAAGCATTGGCCTGAAATGGCAGATAAGCCCTAAGCGTGAGCCAATCCCTGACCCGGCAAAAGCCAGCGATATCAAAGTAAGCTTTGAGCAAGAAGGAGATGCTACCAAGGTAAACTTTGAACACTACAATTTTGAACTTCATGGTGACGAAGCTGACAACTATCGCGAGATGATGGGTTCGGAGTATGGCTGGCCTTACATACTCAATTGTTTGAAAACTTACTGCGAAAAGTAATTCAATCATTTCTATAAGAAAGCCTCATTCCTTACTAACCCTTTTTGGGTTGTTCTATTCAATGTATGATGAGTAACCCTTGATTTCTATAATAAAAAAATGGCTTGAAGACTGCTTCGTGATAATTGAGTTATTTGGAGAAGTAGGCCGTTTTTCGGAATGCTCTTCAATACAAAGCCTGCCTGATGTGTAATAATTAACCGAGGCTACACAACGCGCTGGCATTAAAACTTGAAGCAAAAATATTATTTGACCAATAAAAAATAATACCAAATAAAGATTTGTCCTCTATACATATTTCAAATAAAACTTCTGCTAATAATGTGCGTAGGTAAATACACTCATATAACAATACCAACAAACCTTAACACTTACAACACTCACATTATGCGACCTAGAGGAAATTTTTCATTACGTACTTGGTTCTATATTTTCGCTATATTGTTTTTAATAGCATATATCGTTGGAAAAGACACTGCTTTTTCGATGGAATCAGCTTTGAAGGAACCTGAGAAAACAAAATCGTTGAACCTAAGCCACGAAAAGCTAAAAGCGCTCCCAACAGATATTGATAAATTGGTCAACCTGGAGGAGTTAGACCTGCGCGATAACAGATTCACCTATATAAGTGCTAACATAGGTGCGCTTACGTCACTCAAAAAACTAAACATATCTGAATGTAAGTTACCTACGATTCCCAAAGAAATCGGACAACTTAAAAAGTTACAAATACTCCACCTACAAGATAATGCACTGCAAATGTTGCCCAAAGAAATTGGACAGCTCAAAAATCTCAAAATGCTTTATTTAGGGAAAAACCAATTAAAAACACTTCCCAAAGAAATTGGACAATTAAAAAACTTGATATTTTTGGATTTAGCTCATAATCCATTAAATAATTTACCCCCTGAAATTGGTAACCTACAATCATTAGATTCTCTCCATATACACTCTTTTAAAATAAAAGAATTGCCTAAAGAAATTGGTAACCTACGATCTTTGACTAAACTAATTCTTGATGGTGGAGGATTAGAAGCTCTTCCTAAGGAAATTGGAAACTTACAAAACTTGAAATATCTACAAATTAATTGGTCTAATATGGAAACATTGCCCGCTGAAATTGGGAATCTCCATAAACTCCAAAAACTAACCATGAATTACAGTAGGCAAACTAAACTAAAAACGCTCCCATCACAAATAGGTCAACTCAAAGCCCTCAAACACTTGGAGCTTAAAGCACAAGCCCTTAAGAGCTTACCTACTACAATTAATCAACTTAAGCAATTAGAGTTTTTGGATTTAGCTCATAACCCTATTCCAGAAAAAGAACAGGCACGTATTCGTGAGTTGCTCCCCAATACCCAAATTGTTTTCTAGGGTATATACTTTGGATAATGATTTTGTTTTGGAGTGAGATTCTCATAAGCGACACGTTTTTCATGGCTTATGGCTTTATGTTTCATAAATATTTTGGTGGTGAATGGCTTTTACAATACCATAAGCCACCAATAATCCGATGATTGAAAATAAGACATCATAAGGATCAAATACATTGTTTCCTCCCAGGTTGTGGATTTTAAACTCTTGAGAAATCACATATACCCCTGCTAAAAATGTGGCAAGAAGGTATATTATATCTACCTTGATTTTTTGAGTAGTGCTCAATACTCGCATATTCAATAACAGACCAAGCATAGTAAGGGTAAGCGTGCCCACAATTGCTTCACAAAAATTAGGAAACGAAAGCCAGAAAACTCTCAGGAATTCAGGAGTATCGTGATTGAGGATAGACGGACGGGTAACTTTCATTAAAACAAATAGCCCGAGAACAATTACCTGAACCCGAGCTAATTTGAAAATATATTTCATATGGAGTCTTGAGTATTCACCCCAATTACTTTCTCAATAGCTGCCTTAAATTGCTCTGGCTCATCGGCGTGAAAAGCCAATACTTCAAACTGTCTCTTGATACCATACAACCCACTCAACATTTGAGGTTCTTTCAAGGTCAAGATCATATTGTGGCTTTCTAAATCACCCAAAGGAGAAAGTTTGCGGGTCATACCTTTGAACTCAAGCCTTTCCTTAGAAATCTCCACGCGCGCTATTTTATCCATAGGAATTTGAGCTTCACTCAAAATACCATAACGAAGGGTAAGCCATTGGTTACTCACCTCAAAGGGGCGCTTAGATAACGAACGGGCAAAAGCAAAAAATTGTAAGGCAGTATACACACTCAGGCCAAATATTACCCAAGCCACTATTGCATTCCAGCGCGATAAGATCAAGTGAAAGACGAAAGTTTCTATTAAAATCAAAAAAATAAAAACGCCTAACAACAAAGCTGTACCACTCTTACGATGATGCGTAAATTCGTTGGCGGCAATTTTGCGTTTTTTCCAATGCAAAAAGCCGTAATACACTACAGATACCTCAGTAGTGAGCGGCATTACCAGTTTCTGAGGCAATATTTCCGCACAGGTATTTTTGAGTGTCGTAAAAAAGTCAGGATTACTTCCTTTGAGGCTCTTGTATTTGCGAATGGCCTGTACTACTTTGAAAACCACGATGGAAAGCACCGTAAGTTCTATGACGGGTAAAGCCCAGGTTTTGAACAAATCGAGGTAAGTTTGGCTGCTTTGGGGCAATACCAAGGTGCCAATGACCAAGCCCAATACCATCATCGATATCACCGTGATTTTAGGAATCTTGGTTTTACGAATCAACAAAAAATAGATAATTGGAATCGTAATGACTAGGTCAGCCGTAATGGCCATATTTAAGAAATCTTTTCCAGCCAGTGATACATTTTTGATCAGCAAAATCAGGCTCCCAAAGAGCAACACAGGAACGCCCAAAAGCAGTAAATTACGATTGATGGCAAAGGTTCTAGACATATCTCACAACGTTTTGGTTTTTTGACTCATCTTTTACTTTACCAGTCGTAAAACTCAAGATATTCTTACAGCAAAAAACTAGTTTTTTTTGAACGATGAATCAGGTTTTGCCACCGTTGTTGGTGTTTAAGCAAAGCGACACCAACAACTCGAGTACCAGCCAAATCTTATAAAGCGATGAATTAGGTTTTGCTTGCTCATAAGGAGCCATGGGTTGTTGGTGATGTTGCACTCAAAGACCAAAAGTGATTGAACCACTTTTTGGAGCCATGTTTATTTTGTGATAAAAAGATTTCCAACTTGCGAGTAGCTTTTTTGGGTCTCCCTACGATAAGACCCAAAAACTAGGCGCTTGTTTCCTTCATTATTCGAAGTTCGTTGATTGATATTCGATATTCATTTTAAAAAAACTACTCGAGCTGTTGGTGACATTACACTTAAACACTAACAATGGTTAAAATACAAGTGATTACCCCAATACGGATATCGGCTTTTTTTGAGCATCTATAGCCACAAAAGTAAACTCCCCACTGATGGCTTTTTCGCGCGTATCAGCATACATTTGCTCAATATAGATATCCACCTGTACCGTTAGGCTGGTATTCCCCACTTTGCACACCGTGCCAATGAGTTCTATAATTGTTCCGGCAGGAATTGGTTGCGTAAAATCGATGCGATTGCTACTGACTGTCACCATTCGTTTGCGGCTAAAGCGAGTGGCTGCAATAAAAGCAACCTCGTCCATCAGGCTGAGTGCTGTTCCTCCAAATAAGGTATCATAATGATTGGTAGTGTTGGGGAATACCGCTTTAAAAACGTGGGTTTTGGATTGTTCAATACGTTCTTCTATAGTCATAAATTTTCGTTGTTTTGAGTTCTAATCGCTTGCTGAAGCACTCGCATGCAATTGGCACACAAGCAGTCGTCGTACAGTTTAGCAATATACGCCCGTTCTTCGGGTGTAAGTATTACCGTAGTACATTGGCAGAGGTTAATAGAGCCCACCTTACATTCAAACAAGGTTTGGCAACGTGGGCAATGTTTGTCTTCGTGTTTGGGCATAGGCTATTAGTTTATACCTTCGGTCAGGGCTATCCAAATCTACTACTTCATCGCGAATAGTCAAGGCAATTTGTTGACAAGTACGCGCTCGAGTCACAGGCTTTTTTGAGTTCTCTGTTACTACCAATGCGCAGATAGCCAAGAGTATGCGTTTGACTGTCTTTTAACTTTAAGATTAAAAAAATGAATGCGTTAAAAAGTTCGGTGCAATATTTCTACTTTGCTAAACAAAGAGAGCAATTAAATGACAGGAGAGTACCACTAGGTTTAGTATAAATGTTATACTATCACTTGCTGATAAATAGGGCGTTACAGCGAATTGCACACTGAAGCCTATAGAGAATTACCAGAAAAAAGGAAGTACATCAGACCTGACTTATTGCTTCAAATCGCGAAAGCAAAGCCATAGCGGACAAAGGCAGGTCTCCTGACTTGTAACGGTTTTTGTTGGCCTTCCCGCTCTTTTGTTTCGAACAGTGACACTGATACTTGGGGGTATCAGAACAAAAACTTTTAAAGTTACTTACAGTTGCGCGACAGCTCTGGATTTGCACCAGATTCCCTTTTCATGCACCGTTCAGTACAACCTTTTTCCGTTTGATGAAATGAATGAAAGAACTTATTCGCCATAAATGTACAACTTTTTATCTGGGGGCAGAGCTGGCTGGTAATTTTTTTTTAACATAGCCATTTTGCTAGTATATTTACAAAAAGCTGTCCTATGGAAAATATTCCCATCAGAAGCATTACCAATAAAGAGCCTGAACTTTCGGGAAGTTTTAGTATACGAAGCACCGAAGAATTGATGACAGGACAAGTAGTACAAGAGCTTCACCGACACGATTTCTTTTTTTTGTTGGCTTTAGAAAAAGCCAAAGGAATCCACAAAATAGATTTTGTTTCTTATGAAGTAGGTGATCATATATTGTATTTGATGCGGCCTGGCCAGGTACATCAACATACGCTACAAGTCGAAGGAATGGGGTATTTGATGCAATTTACCCAGGACTTTTACGTATCTAATGACAAACTCATCCAACAACGTTTACGTCAGGTGAGTTATCAGAATTTTTACAAACTGGAAGGTGCTCATTTTCAGCAAGTAATGGGACATTTAACCCATATTTTTCAGGAATATACGCAACAACAGGCAGGTTATCGAGAAGTAATCAAGTCGGCATTGAACATATTGTTTATTGAATTGGTGAGGCAAAATAAATCAAATACAAAGAATGCTGCCAGTGCCTATCAGCAAGAAAAACTAGAAGAATTACTTGAGCTACTCAATGCTCACTTGGCTAAACATAAGCAAGTGGGTTATTATGCTGAGCAATTGAACCTTTCCCCTTACCAACTCAATGCGATTATCAAGGCTACCTTGGGCAAGACTTGTTCGGAGCTGATCAATGAACAGGTAATGCTTGAGGCCCGACGATATTTGTTAGCCACTTCTAATCAAATCAACCAAATTGCCTGGCATTTGGGTTACGAAGACCCCTCTTATTTTATTCGTTTTTTTAAAAAACATATGGGCGTTTCGCCTGAAGCCTTTCGGCAAAATTTCAAATAAGTCCTGCCAAACTACAGGTTTGTCCTATCACCTACATAAGACTGGCCACTACTTTTGTGAGTAAATCATTCATTACTCAAACATAAGTATGAAAGCAAAAGCGAAGTTGATTGCATCTGTCAAAGTATGGATTGTAATCTACCCCTCTATTACTCTGTTTCTTTATTTCTTTGGAGAGGCATTGTCTACGATCCCATTGTATCAAAAAACACTCTTATTGACTCTGTTATTGGTTCCCTGGATGATGTTTGGGGGAATGCCATTGCTGGAATGGGTGATAGGGCGTGTACTTGTTCGATCAGATAAAAAATAGAGGCTGACTATTTCTATTGAAAAATTCAAACCATCATACCTTTCAAACATACACCAAATAACCATGACCTTATTTACCAGACGTGAATTTATTAAAGAAACCGGGGTTGCTTCCATCGCATTGGCAGCCCCTCTTTATTTACCAAACTTATCATCTAATAAAAAAATGGAGAAGAATAACACACATTTTGATGTAATCATAATAGGAGGGAGCTATTCGGGCCTTGCCGCAGGTATGGCCTTGGGTAGAGCCTTGAGAAAAGTATTAATTATAGACAATGGTAAACCCTGCAATCAGCAAACCCCACATTCACATAACTTTATCACTCAAGATGGTAAAACCCCACAAGCCATTGCGGCATTGGCCAAACTACAAGTACAGCAATACCCTACAGTCAGTTTTTTTGAAGGTTTAGCCATCCAAGGTATTAAGACGAATGAGGGTTTTAAAATTCAAACAAAATCGGGTAAAGCTTTCCAAGCAAAACAATTGATTTTTGCCACGGGCATCAAGGATATGTTCCCCAATATCGAGGGGTTTGCCCAATGCTGGGGCATTTCGATATTACATTGTCCTTATTGCCATGGCTATGAGGTACGGAACAAGCCTACGGGGATTTTGAGCAATGGAACCTTTGGTTTTGAGTTTTCAGGGTTGATTTCTAACTGGACCCAGGATTTAACACTATTTACCAATGGTTCTTCCACGCTTACTATTGACCAAACTGCCAAACTTAAGAGTAAGAACATTAAAATTGTGGAAAACCGTATTGAAAAATTCACCCATGAAAAGGGATATCTTAAGCATATCCACTTTAAGAATGGGGGCACAGCTTCGGTAAGGGCCATCTATGCTAAGGTTCCTTTTATACAGCATTGTGGCATACCCGAGGCACTTGGCTGTGCATTGAATGAAGATGGATATATTCAGGTAAATCCACAACAGCAAACTTCGGTGGCTGGAGTGTATGCCTGTGGTGATAATACCACCCGGATGCGTACCGTAGCCAATGCGGTGTCTATGGGCACTACGGCAGGTATGATGTTGAACAAAGCATTGGTGCTCGAAAAGTTTTAATGCATCTATAAACTGTAATCGTTGATTTCTATGAAAATAATTGTGGTTGGTGCATCTGGCACCATGGGACAATACCTTACTAAAGCGTTTGAACCAGCCCATGAAGTGATAAAAGTAGGACGTAGTCAAGGTGATTTGCAAGTAGATATCACTTCTACCGAATCTATTGAAAATATGTTCAAACAAGCCGGGTCGTTTGATGCGCTCATATCTACCGCAGGTCCTTCATTTGTTGGTCCCTGGAAAAAACTTGGTATAAAGGAATTTAGAATTGGGATAGAAGGTAAGTTACTAGGGCAAATTAATCTGGTACTTGTGGGACAGCGCTACATTAGGCCCAAAGGCTCTTTTACTTTGATTTCGGGAGGTTTGACTGAGGAGCCTCAACTGAACTTTGCAAATGCTTCTGCGGCCAATGGAGGGGTAGAGGCATTTGTGAGAGCGGCAGCTATAGAACTCGAAAACGGGGTAAGAATTAATGCGGTAAGCCCTACTGTAATAGAGGATTCTCCTCAATATTTTTCCTTTTTTCCAGGAGAAATGCCAGTGACTATGGCACGCCTCGAACAAGGGTTTCGCAAAAGTGTTTTCGGAGCCAATACTGGTCAAGTCATTCGCATCCAAGAGTAATCATTAAAACATTGAACATTTAAACAAATACAATCATGAAAACAAACTGGGATACTCAATACAAAAATATGTGGGATGAGCGCTATCAAAAGCAAGGATTTGCCTATGGCAAAACCCCTAATGTATTCTTCAGGGAATGGCTGACGAAATTTGACCCTGGGGCCTTATTGATGCCTGCCGACGGGGAAGGGAGGAATGGCGTTTTTGCGGCAGAGCAAGGTTGGCAAGTCACCGCTTTTGACCTTAGTCAGGAAGGTAAAACCAAAGCACTACAACTAGCTAGAGAGCAAGGTGTAAAGTTGGATTATTTAGTGGGTGATTTTACTGACCTTACATTTAACCCCGCTTCATTTGATGCTATAGGGCTAATTTATGCCCATTTTGCTCCTAATAAAAAAGCGGCTTTTCACCAACGTTTGAATGAGTGCCTAAAGCCAGGAGGAGTCATTATATTAGAAGCTTTTGGTGAAAACCATCTGGCGTACCGCCAGCAAAACCCCAAAGTAGGTGGGCCTGGTATTGCCGAAATGTTATATTCGGAGGAAGAAATACGGACGGATTTCAAAGGTTATGAAATATTGAAACTCACCGAGGAAGAAGTAACGCTTAGTGAAGGGAAATTTCATAATGGCAAAGGTTCGGTGGTGAGATTTGTGGGTAGGAAGCCGGTAGATTGATAAGGGAGGTTTGAGGACTTGCTCATAATGTTTTAGTCTTTCCAAATTTGCCAGGTTTCATAGTGTAGTCATATGACTTTTAATAACTTGATAAGCAATAACTTGGATTTGTCATCCTGAGTCCTAATATTTTGTTCAAA
>DMXI01000221.1 GCA_003483885.1 Microscillaceae bacterium | reverse complement strand
TAAGTACTTGATTTTTAAATAGGTAATTTCCAGATTAAAAGGCTTAGACTTTTCAAAAAAATAAGTTAGGCAAAGAGCTTAAGTTGATGCGCCTGTGGCGAGCTAGGATTTAGGGTTTTGAATGAATAGTTGTAAATCCCGATGTAGCGAGGCCAAAGCTATTGATGAAAAAAATGCTGTTTTACCGCTTTTTTAGTCTGGATTATAACTAAGCTGAAGGCGATCTCTGTTTCACCTTTGAAAATCAATTAGAAGATTAATCTTTAAATATACTCTAATATTCAAAAGACTTCCACAAGTGATCGAGCCGTTTTAAATGAAAATTTAACCAAATTAGTGTATTGTATAAGCGTATGCTTTCTTTCTAAATGTCATATCTGAGCATACGCTGAGAAATATTGAGGATGTATCAAAAAAATACCCGGACAATACGGGTATTTTTTTACTATTTTTGTTTTTAAATAAAAAATATGATGGAACAAGACCTGGATTTATTGTTGGCAAAATACTTTGCCGAAGAAGCAAGTCAGGAAGAGCAACTGATGGCCAAAAACTGGATTGATGCCAACCCAGAGGAAGCCGCTGTGCTCAAGGAAGCCTGGCAAGCCACCCAACAGCCTCGTTTTGAACCAAATGTAGACTTGGCCTGGAGTAAAGTAGAGCGCCAAATAGCTACCCAGGGAAGTAACACAGAACCTACTCGACAGCGGTCATTATTTAGCCGCCCTTTGTATCGTTGGGTTGCGGCAGCAGTAGTATTGATCACGGTAGGAGTGGTGGGCTGGTTGATTAACCAAAGTACTCAAAGCCAGTGGGTTACCAAGTTTTCGGAGACGCGCCAAGTAATGCCCATTACATTGGCCGATGGTAGCAAAGTATGGCTAAATAAGCAAAGTCAGCTACGCTATCCTAAAGCGTTTGACCAAAAAGAAAGAAAGGTAATGCTGAAGGGAGAAGCCTTTTTCGAGATTACCAAAAATCCTCGGCTTCCTTTTGTGATTGAGGCGGCAGGTACCACTACCAAAGTATTAGGAACCTCGTTTAACATCCAAGCTAAAAAATCTACCAATGAAGTAAAGGTAAGCGTAGCCACTGGTAAGGTGGCCTTCTTTGCGACCGATCGCCCTCAACAAACTGTTTTACTAACCAAAAACCAACAGGGAGTATATAACAAAGCCCAAAAACAGGTAGTCAAAAAAGAAAGCTATGATGCTAATGAACTCACTTGGCAAACAGGGGTTATGGTGTTTAAACAAGAAAAGTTAAGCAAAGTAGTTCAGCTGCTAAGCGAGCGCTATGGTAAGCCAGTGAAATTGGAAAGTGCTGCCCTCAACGACTGTGAATTGACTACTACCCTGGATAAGTTATCCCTAAAAGATGCAGTAGAAGTAGTTGCTTTAACCTTGAATATATCTTTTCAAATCAATGAAAATGGCGTACTTTTCAAGGGAACTTGTACCAAATAAGTATCGGCATGTACCAATCGCGACTGTTTTTATTTTTGATTGTTTTGTGGGGTAGCCTACAGGAGACAAAAGCACAAAACACAAATACACTCAAGCAACAGATTCAAATAAAACCTACTACTCAAGCCATTGGTAAAGTACTGGAAGCCATTGAGCAACAAACCCAGCTTAAGTTTTCTTATAGCAATGCCATTTTAGACATAAAACAAACTGTGCGCTTGCCCTCTACAAACCTGACAGTGAGGGCTATCCTCGAGCAAATACTGACCCCACTCAAGCTGCAATACCTACAACGAGGCAAACTGCTCATTATCCAGAAAGCAAAAGACAAAACCTCGAATAACGATACCACCGAACCTCCTAAACCTACTTCATTTACTGTGAGTGGTATTGTAAAATCAAGCATCGATGGGGAAGTGCTCATTGGAGCTACAGTGTATATTTCGGCGCTCAACAAAGGCGTATATACCAATGCTTATGGCTTCTATTCTTTGACTTTACCTCCTGGTAAATACCTGCTGCAGTCCTCTTATATTGGTTTTCAGAACCAACGCAAACCCCTCCACTTAAACGCCGACCAAACCTTGAACCTGGAGCTTGCTAATGATACTACTGAGCTTAAAGAAGTAGTGATTACCGATGACTTGCTCGAGGATGAACTCACCCGCTCCGAGATGAGTTTGGATATACTAAACGGTGAACAGATTAAAAATACTCCGGCGTTTTTGGGAGAAGCCGATGTGATTCAAAGCCTGCTTACTTTGCCAGGGGTGAGCAATGTGGGTGAACTATCGGGTGGTTTCAATGTGCGGGGGGGCAATGTAGACCAAAACCTGATCTTGATGGATGAAGCCCCAGTATATAATTCTACCCATTTGTTAGGCTTCTTTTCAGTATTTAATCCTCTTTCGGTCAAAGATGTAAAACTTTACAAAGGAGCGATTCCAGCTCGGTACGGGGGGCGATTGTCTTCGGTGTTAGACATTCACCACAAAGACGGAAGCCTAAAGCGATTTAAAGGAGAAGGAGAGGCAGGTTTGGTATCGGTCAAACTATCCCTGGAGGTGCCTCTGGTCAAAGATCGTAGTTCTTTATTAGTGGCAGGTAGGCGTACTTTCGCTGATCTAATGTTTAAGCTGTCGCAAGATGAAGATGTGAGAAACAATCGCTTTTTTTTCTATGATTTCAATACCAAGTTTAACTACAAAATCAACGACAAAAATCGCCTATACATTTCAGGGTATTTTGGGCGCGATGTAGTAGGCATTAACAATATTATTAATTTTTCGTGGGGCAATGCTACCACTACCTTGCGTTGGAATCATATTTATAATAATAAGCTATTTTCAAACACCAGCCTCATCTTTAGCGATTATAATTATTCGCTCAAAATACCAAGCCCTACCGGAGTACTCGATTGGCGGGCAGGCATTACTAACTATCAATTTAAAAACGACTTTACCTGGTTTATAAATCCTGAGAATACCCTGGATTTTGGAGTCAATGCCATTTACTACGACTTTCAGCCAGGAAATGTAGTATTTTCAGGAAATACCTCTTTCAATATATTTAGTGTAGCTAAAGAAAAGGCCCTGGAAGCGGCAGTATACGCGAGCCACACTCTTGAACTGGGCAAAAGCATCACCTTAAATTATGGGTTGCGTTATACGCATTTTTTCAAACTTGGCCCTCAGGAAATAAGGCTATATCAGCCCAATCAGCCTCGGAATAATGAAACTGTAACAGGTTTTAGAGCCTTCGGTAATAATGAGCTAATTATTGACTATTATGGATTGGAACCTCGCCTGGGACTATCTTGGAAAGCATCTAAAAATCAGGTAGTTAAATTCAACTATTCGCGCAATCGTCAATACATTCACCTCATTTCCAATACCACTGTCAGGATTCCTACCGATATTTGGAAAGCATCTGGAACCCATATTAGACCAATGACTTCTGATCAGGTGAGTTTGGGCTATTTCTTGAGTTTTGCCAAAAAACAGTATGCTTTTTCGGTCGAAACTTACTACAAACGCATTGTAGATTTGTTGGAATATAAGTCTGGCTCAGATTTACTATTGAACGAATTTCCCGAAACAGAGCTTATTCAGGGAGATGGCAGAGCTTATGGGCTAGAGCTGAGTCTTAGGAAAAATAAAGGCAGGCTATATGGTTGGATCAATTATACGTTGGCCCGCACCGAGCGACGCGTCAATGGTGCTTTTCCCGAAGAAAAAATTAATAACGGAGCGTATTATCCCGCAGACTATGACAAAACGCATTCGTTCAAGCTACTGTTGAGTTATCGCTTATGGAGGCGCTGGTTTTTTTCGGCCAATTTTGTGTACAGTACGGGGCGCCCCTTTTCTTTGCCTTCTAATAAATATCGTTTTGGCAACGACGTAGTGATTCAATATGCCGAACGAAACCAACAAAGACTGGATGACTACCACCGTTTAGATTTGTCGCTGCGTTGGGCCGGAAAAGGTACAAAACACTGGAAAGGAGAGTGGGTGTTTTCGGTGTACAATGCGTATGCGCGCCGTAATACCTTCAATATTTTCTTTGAGAGTGATGACGAATTACAGAGAAATGCCACAAAACTTTCTATCTTAGCTACCATATTCCCAGCGGTGGCCTATAGATTTAAGTTTTAGCATAGAGTATGTTTAAATTTTGTCTTCATAGGTAAAAAAGATGAGTGATTATCGATAATGAAGCAGGTTTTTGAGCGAATAGCCAAAGCTATTGGCGAAAAAAATGCTGAAATTAGCGTTGTTCAATCGCTTTTTTAACATAGATTATAATTTTAAACATACTTTAGATAAACGCACATCAATCGTTGAAGTACCATTTATTTTTTTTAATGTTTTTTACGAGCCTTTGGGTAAGTTGTACCGAACCAATCAATGTTCCTGGGTTAGACGATCAATCCAATCAATTGGTAGTAGATGCCGTATTTACCAGCGAAAATCGAGTACATGTGATCTATTTATCTCGTTCTACCGCCATTACCAACACGAGCTTCCCGAAAGAAACAGGGGCTATTGTATACTTGATGGATGATCAGGGTAATAGGATCGACTTTGCCGAGGGTAATCCAGGAAGCTATTTTTCTACTGTAGTAGCTGCTCAACCAGGGCATACTTATATGTTATACGTAATCACTGCGAATGGCAATCGTTACGTTTCGCTGCCTGAAACACTGACTGGTACTCCACCACCCATCAAAAATCTAACATCGTTTGACGACTCTGAAGTGGATGGTAATGGAAATGTGGTTGAATTTGCTCAAATAGAGATAACTTTGGATGATCCTGCAAACGAAGAAAATTTTTATTATTGGTATTGGCAGTCTGATTCGTTGGGCCAATTTGGAATACCTGATATTTCCTGGCGTAGTGCTACCGACAGTGACGAACTCTTCAATGGCAATGAAGTGGTGTTTGCCCTAGAGGAGGAGTTTACCCGAAGTGTTGATCGATTCGTAAAGATCTATCAAGCCACCATCAACCGAGATGCCTATGTTTTTTTGAGTAGTATCAAGCGACAAATAGGCAATGAACAAATCCCTATCTTTCCACCTAATAGACCACTGGAAAGTAATTTGGCCAATGAAAATGATCCAAAGGAACGCGTATTGGGATATTTTGTGTTGGCCAATGTCACTGCCGATACTATAAGACTTGCACCTTAGTAACACTGAAAAAATAAAGTTTCAGATTTTGGACTAGGGATTTTGGTTTGAAATGAGGCAATTTTTGCGTTCGTAGCAGCGCTACGGACAATAAAATTAACGAAATATCAAGCCGAAAAATCAGTCTCAAACCGAAAGGTTATTTTTGGTGTGTTACTTAACAAGTTAAAACCCAAAGCCAACCCCTACCTTGATTTCTGTCAGTTGGTTACGGATTTTGTACACGTTGCCAAAACCATTATTACGCACTGGCTGCACCTGATCACTGGGAGGACTTATGCTTAAATAAGTTACTTGTGATCCCAGCAAATAATTCGCTTCCAGGTTTAAAAACACATTTTTAAAAGCATCGAGTTGCCAGTCAAAAATTTTACTCAAGCTTATTTTGATTCCGCCACCTAAACCACCTGTAAACGCATGATCACTCAAGATTTCTCGTTCGCTTCGGCTCAGTCCATCTATAAAAAAACGAGAAAAAAACACTTGCCAGCCCACTTTGGCGTTTAGGTAGGGCTGAATGATACCTTGCGGGTAAAGATCTACTTTGGCCGTGAAAAAACCAGAAAGCAGATTACTTCTTACTTCTAGGTTTTGATTGTTGATCGTACGATTATTGAATACAATGGGAGCGCTAAAATCACGATGGGCTCCATAGCGACCAATACCAAGATCAATGCCCAGGGTTAGTGGCGTATTTTTCAAATGATACAAGCCCTCCAAGTTTACTCCGTGAGCTTCCTGAATGGTATGACCCATATCACCCGAAGGATTTATGTAATGATAGTTTACCCTAAAACCTAACTGGGCAAAACTATTTTGAGCGGCTATACAGATGAGCAGCCCAACAATTAGAAAAATAATCAACGAATATTTACTGGTTTGCATTTGTGTTATCTTTTTGGTGTTGCATGAGTAAGTCCCGTGAATTACTGGTATTAAAAAATACCCCAAATCATTGACCTGAGGCATTTCAACGATTGTATGTAAAGGTAAATAAGCGGTGTTTTACTCTTGATATTGCTTACTAAAAGTTGTGATGACTTCAGGAATTAAAAATGCTTTTAAGTACATTTCTAAAACTCTTTAGAGAATTCTCGTTAGAAGTCATCGCATAGTTACTCACGAGTTTAATTTGCCGAGCTTCAGGGTGAAGCTGAAAATAGCCTTCACATCTATGAAAATCGGCCTTCAGAAAATTCAGATCATTGCTGAGGGCGGTTTCTTGAATGATTTTCCTCAACTTTTTTCTTCGTTTTTCTAAACTATGTTGATCCATCGGGCAGCCTCTGCGTTTTTTTTCTTGTTCCTGATGGAAATAAATCACTTGATATGCCCGAATAATTTCTTTCTTTAAAGTGTTAATGTTCATCTAGAAGGGTATTTTATGCCTTTTATACACAAGACAAGGCCATTGGTGAAAACCCCTAAAGCAATGAAAAAAAAAGTGAACGGATCATTCTCAATGTCTACGCACACATATACGCTTGCGCAAGCTGTTTGTAAAACGACCACTGTAAAGTTGGGCGTAGTTAAAGTCTACCCCTTTTTTGATGCGATTTCTCAGTGTGGTAGCCTCATCAAAGTCATAAAAAAGATTGATCTTCTTGCCAGCAATCTGAGTTCCGCTACTCTGGTCGTTCCTGAGTACAAAATGTGTAAATACTTCAGCGATATCTTCCCCTGGATTAGTAGCAGCATAAGACGTTACAAAACGGTGCTGATATTTGTTATAAAAAGCGTCTGCTCTAGCCTGGTCTTCTCCTATTTCACCAAATTCCTGCGCGATATCTTTCCAAAACTTGTCATAAAAAGGAGTCAAATAAGCATTGGTTCTGGAGCAGCCTTCTCCTGGAAAATAAGAGGTGCACTCATTTTCCCTTACCGAAGCATCAATCTGCCCCGCGTGTAAGGTAGCTAAATGCCCAAATTCGTGGATAATGGTGTAGCCTGTCTCGGACTTGTCTAATTGATTGCCACTATAGACTGCATTGAGGTTAAAACCCATGCGCCATTTACTCAAATCTTGATCGTTTACCGGAGCTACATAGGCAAATCCGCCCCCATCACTGGCATAAATGAGTAATTCGGTAAGCTGAGGCCTGATGTCAGATGGAAGTAGCCGGGTAATCATCGCCCAGAGTTCATTGTGTTTCTCTTTATCTTCAAATGCTTTGAATTGAGTAGCTACCTGAAATTCTTCTTTCAGGGTTAGCTGATCTCCATTGACGGTATAAATTGCGATATCGCCGTCAGGAGATATTGGATTTTTTTGAGTAGTTGTTGGGGGCGATACAGGAGTTGGTTCATCATTTTTTTTCTTACAACTCACAATGATCATGGCAATAAATGCAAAAAGAAGATGTTTTTTGAAATTCATCATAGTACTTTATTGGGTTTAAAAATGGATAGGTAAATATTTATGTTGCTCAATAGCATTACCTAAACCAATTGATTTTTAGATGGTTGTTTAGCACCAAGACAGGCCATTAATTGAAAACCCCTAAAGCGATGTGAAAAAAGACTATAAAAACACAGACATAAAAAAAGCCCCCTGAAGTGCTTCAGGAGGCAATGACTATGAAGCCGTCTCGACTTCTATGTTAAAACGCGATTTTTTAATCCTTGGTCAATAAATATTTGGTTACATAAATGTTATTACCATTGCCCGATACCGATTTTACCTTCCAGCCTTCTTTAGCGTATTTGTTCAGCAAAATGATCAAAGCCTTATCATTTTTTTTGATATTTTTAAAGTTGACCCCCGTCAAGCTGTAATAGTTTTTGATATTAATGGTTTCTGTTGAGTTGCCCGATGCATCGGTCACCATAATACGAGAACGTCCTGTACCGCCCGATATTACCGATTCTAACACAGTGATGTGCATGTACTGAGTGGCTTTGGGAGCCGTAGGACGAAAGCTAAAAGATAATACACCAGCAACAATGGCTACTAACAGAGAAAGTCTTACAAAATTCGTTTTCATGAAGATTTGAGATTTAAATGGAACAATAGACATGTACTATACAATACTTTATTAAGTGTAATTAATACGTATAAGAAAGGGATTTGTATTTCCAAGGTAAACGATCTTCTATAGATTCGTGGCTATTTGTTATATCAAGTGGACAAATATTTATATTAATATTTCTCCTAACCCTTGACAGTTGAGTGGCAATCGTGCTAATTTTTACATCTAAGAGTTTTAGTTTACTAGTAGATAATAATTTAAATAATGCTATTTGACACTGAGACAGAAAAGGAGGTGAAAACCCTTAAAACGATAAAAAAACTTATGAGAAACAAACACATAAAAAAGCCTCGTGAAGTGTTCCACGAGGCAGTGATTATACCAAAAAATGAGTGTTATTTAATCCTTGGTCAATAAATATTTTGTGACGTAAGTTTTTTCATAAACTGCTACTGACTTTACTTTCCAGCCCTCTTTGGTGTATTTGTTCAACAGTGTAATCAGAGCACTATCACTTTTCTTGATCTTTTTGTGACTAACCCCCATACTGTAAGGGAGTTTGATTCTAATCGTTTCTAATGAGTTACCTGAAGCATCAGTAATCATCACGTTAGAATGCCCCTTACCACCATCTATGAATGGCTCGTGCACTGTGATGTACATATACTCGGTTGCTTTGGGAGCCGTAGGGCGGAAACTAAACGACAACACACCCGCAACAATGGTTATTAATATAAAAAGTCTGATGATATTCGTTTTCATGGAGGTTAGAGGTTTTAGTAGAACAATAGATAATCACTAGACAAAACTTTGTTAAGTGTACATAATACAATATGTAATGCATAATGAATGTTTACAGGTATAGCAATCTTCCATCGATTCGTGGGTCATTTTTTAGACAAAACCATAAAATATTAGCAATATTTCCTCTAACCCAAGCTTGACTACTCAAGTCCAGCAAATTTTTTGGCCAAACCAAAAGCCATTTTGTACGCCTTTTCTCCATCGCCTTCAAAATTGGCCGTAATAGCTACCGCTACTTTCAGGTCGGTCAATACTGCCAGATAACTACGTCCTCCTGGGGAACCCCCACCCATCAAAGTATACAAAATTTCTCCTTTATAATTTTTGAACTTAGGCACAATTCCCGCCCCTGTACCAAAAGCTACACCGTTGTTTTTGCCTTGGGGAAAAGAAGCCCGAAAGTAGCTTTTCAATTTATTAGGTGGCATAAAGGAGTTACTGTATAAAAGCTGCCCAGCTTCCACCAGCTGCGCTGCACTGGCAATGAGCCCTCCACCACCGTATTTTGACGCCGCGTTGATATTGGGGAGTGCTTGCCATTTCTTTCTTTTCTTACGGTAAGGGGTGGCTTTCGATGCCGTGGGGCTGTCAAGGGTAATGGGCGAGGAAAAGTGAAGCAGGTAATTCAAGGCTTCTTCGTATTTTTTTCCAGTAATCTTTTCCAGTATATGACTAGCGAGCACCATACCATAAGTAGTATATTTATATTTTTTACCGGGAGAAGATTGCAGCTTTCTATTGGCAAAATAGGTCACGGCTTCTGCTGGAGTGTTTACCCGCAAGGCCGCAAACTTAATCCAGTCTTTTCGCCCCTGGTAATGCCCAATGCCCGAAGTGTGCGTGAGTAAATGTTTGATGGTAATATTGTGGAATTTCTGAGGAAGTTGAGGGTCAATGGTGCCAAGTTTCACATCCAAGGATTTCAGCTTACCAGTGTGTAACAGCTTTAAAAATGCAAGACCAGTAATCATTTTGGAAGTGCTGTAAATATTAAATTTGGTATTGGGAGTGACTGGGGTCTTTTGCTCCAGATTGACATAACCTATTTGAGTTTGCCATACAATTTTTCCCTGCTGCGAAACGGCTACTGATAAACCCGGATAATCTTTAGCAAAAGCATTCACCGTTTGTTGAGCATACAACTTTACCGAATCAGGTACTTGCCCCTGAGCTACGCTAATACGCCCGAGTGCTAGGCATGCAATAAAATATTGAATCATTTTCATGGATCATATGGTTTGGTTCATTCCTAAATCCTAGTAAACTCACCGATAATACAATGGTTACAATCAATGGATAAATGACCACTTTTAACATATGTTTTGCATTTCCTCGGACTTAACCCTCTGGACATCCCAAAAACTTTAGGTATTTTGCCGATTCATCGTTTGTAAAACCCAATCTGTATAGTATATAAAATGAAAAAGTATTACTTATTAATTTGTGGCCTCTGTGTTGGGTTATTGACCTACGCCCAACCCAATGCCTGGAAACCTAACGACGTCATAAACCAAGAGTCAGCGAGTAGCTTTAGATTTTCGCCTGATGGCAAGATGGTAGTGTGGGTAAAACGCCGCCCATACAAAAAGAAAGATCGCTTTATCAATGACCTTTACCTTACCCGATTAAACGTAAAAGACTCCAAAGGAAATTACAAAACGGTTCGCCTTACTCGAAGCGATGCCTCGGATTACAGCCCGATTTTTTCCAGCAATGGCGAGACAATTTATTTTTTGTCGTCACGTGCTAAAGGAAAAGCCCTATGGGGAATGAGTATTTATGGGGGAGCACCTTACAAAGTGCACACTTTTCCAAATAGACCCTCTCGTATTCAGTTGCGTAATGGCCACACCTTGTTTTTTGTGAGCACCGAAGGTGCTAGCTTGTACGAACAAGAACTCAGAAAGAAAAAGGACAATGTAGTGGTGGTAGAAGACCAGGAGCACATGAAGGCGAGCCGAGTTTTTAGATTTAATCTCAAAACCAAGCAAATCACTCGATTGACCGATAATCGTTATCCCATTATGGGCTTTGCTGTAGCCAAAAACGGGCAATGGATGGTAACCTCACATCGATTATCGCAACATTTTGCTTCTGATGGTAAACCTCGCCCTAAATACTACATTTGGAATGTACAAAACGGTACTAAAACCGAAATTTTGAAAGATACTTACCAAGGCCCAGGAAATTTTCAGTTTACTGAAGACAACCAAGGTTTTTATTTTACCTCTACCAAATCTTCTGATCCTGAGTGGGGTGGGGCAGGTATTAGTTTATTGCATTACCTGACTTTAAAAGATCAGAAAATAACCCAAGTGCCCTTAAAATGGGATTGGGCGTTGGGCGGAGGCTACGATGTCATGGGCAACGATGCCTTAGTGTATTTGGCCAATGGCACCACTCGCAGGTTGGCTTTGATGAAAAAATCAGGCCTAAGCTGGAAAAGACAAGCAGTGGAAGCAGGCAAAATGAACGAACGTATTTCTGTAGCCCAACTTTCCAAAGACAAAACTCAAGCGGTGTATACCTATACTACGGCTTCGTTGCCTACGCAATACCGTATTGGTTCGCTCAAAGCAGGCCGAAAAGGCTTGACTTTGGCAGCAGGGACAGAATTGGTAAAATTGAACCCAGCCTGGAGTAAAAAGAAAACCGCCAAAAGTGAGATTGTAAAATGGAAAGGTTACAAAAACGAAGAGGTAGATGGAATCTTGTATTATCCACACAATTACCAGCAAGGGAAAAAGTATCCTTTGATTGTAGCCATTCACGGAGGCCCTTCTGCTTCTGACCTTGACCGTTGGAGCTTTCGCTGGGCTTATCCGATACAGTTGCTTACCCAACGAGGTGCTTTTGTGCTTAAGCCTAACTACCATGGCTCTAGCAATCACGGACAAAAATTTGTAGAATCTATCAAGAAAAACTACTACGAACCCGAACTGGAAGACATTACCAAAGGGATTGACTTTTTGGCCAATAAGGGCTGGATTGACAAAGATAAAATGGGCGTGATGGGTTGGTCGAATGGTGCTATTCTAACGACCATGTTGACTGTCCGTTTTCCAGACATGTTCAAAGCTGCTGCTGCTGGAGCGGGAGATGTCAACTGGACTTCAGATTATGGTACTTGTCGTTTTGGAGTAACGTTTGATCAAAGCTATTTTGGTGGCGCTCCCTGGGATGATGTGAATGGGAAAAAATACAACGAAGCTTACATCTTAAAGTCGCCCTTGTTTGAATTGGAAAAGGTAAAAACACCTACCATTATTTTTCACGGAAGCAACGACCGAGCTGTACCTCGTGACCAAGGTTGGGAATATTACCGGGCCTTACAACAAGTAGGTAAAACTAAAGTGCGGTTTTTATGGTTTCCGGGACAACCTCATGGCTTGCAAAAACTCACTCATCAAATCCGCAAAGTAAACGAAGAGTTGGCGTGGTTTGACCAATATTTGTTCAAAACCTACGAAAAGCCTAATGAATCATTCAAAGCAACCAGCCCATTGGCGATGTTGCTCAAAAAAGAAAAAGCAGCTCGGCAAAATGGGGCTTATGGTACCATGGCCAATGGAGTGTTAGTTCCTGAGGTGATGCCAGTGGCCAAAGACTCTATTGCGATTGGGTGTTTTGAAGTAACCAACGCTCAATATCAGGCATTTGATGGTCAACATTCGTTTCCTGCTCCTCAAGCCAATTATCCGGTAGTTGGTTTAGAAAGTACCAAAATCAAAAACTATTTGGATTGGTTGAATGAAAAAACAGGAAAAAAATACCGTTTGCCCAATGAAAAAGAGGCTAAAGTATTACACAAAAAGGCTCAAAAACTAGCCGCCAAAGAAAATTCACTCAATTATTGGGCAGGGTACAAAATCACTATTGATGACGTGCCTGGATTACAAAAAAAGGTAGCCAAGGTAAAATCTACTTTATTGATGAATGCCGGAACCTTTAAAGGAGCCAAGCTTGGCAAGGCTACTGTGTATGATTTGGGAGGCAATGCAGCCGAATGTTATATAAAAGATGGCAAAATGGCCACTTATGGCTTTAGCGCCTATGACTACGCCGATACGCATGCCGCCGATATAGATACTAAACCGGCATATGTTGGTTTCAGAGTAGTGAGAGAAGCTAAATAAATATGCTCTAATATAATGAAACACTTTTACCAGAGATTGGGAGTCCTTTTCCAAAATCTGGTAAAAGTGTTTTTTATTTTTAGAATCTTTGAGTGCCTTCCATAAAAGTTAGGCGCTTGAAAGAAGTTCTTGTAAGCGATTATCTGCTTGATAATGACCCGATTGTGGGTTTCCTACACACCGCTGAACAAATAAAGATCGCGTATCGGCTACAAAAGACCACAAAGTGCCAAATTGAAATTGAGGCAAATCAAGGCAAACGTAGCAGTGCTGGTCCGACAAAATACTTTGAGCTTGTTCAAGGTTAAGTTGAGCGTAGGCGTGCAATGCTTTTGCTAAACCTTGTGCTCGTTCCTGACTTTTGCTCCAGTCTGAGGCAGTATTGTTTTGAGCTGGCATGTCAGGCGATACAAAATGATTGGTACTGTAGATAAACGGTTGATCGGGCAATGGATAACGCACCATTCGTTGACTTGGAGTAACCTCTACCACTGCTATATGCTGTTGATTATCGGCTAATAAATAATTATTGATGCTACCAATGGGGGCTTCCAAAAGCACCTGTATTGCTTCATCCACCGTAGCACAATGTTCGAGGATATAGCGTACCATGAGGCTAAAGTTAATGCCTGGTTTACGTTCCTTACCATCCACGAAATTGATTCCAATGGCCAACCCCTTTTCGTTGATGCCATCCATTTTGCCAATAAATACATCGGAGTGTCCCACAAAACTAAGCTTGTTGGAAGCATTTACTACCGTGCTGGTGCAATGTTCTCGATGACGATAAAGGAAGTCATGATTTCTGCCAAATATTACCTGGTCTGCATTGCGAAAAGCAAAAATGCTGCATTGTCCAGCAGGCGCAAAAACCCCTAAACTGAGTAAAAAACCAGCAACATTTTCAAACTTTGTCTGCATCCCTAAGGCAAAGCCCTCTATTTCTTCTATTATTTCGGGGTAAAACTGCTCGAGCGCAGGTAAACCTGCCAGCCCAAACTCAAGCTGTTGCGAAGATACGGGAGGGAAACGAATTCCCAGCTGATGCAATAAACTGCCGTGTTGTAAACCCATGGCTTCGTGGGTTCCAGTTAGAGAAATGTGATTCATAATATAATGATTGATAAACAGCAGTAAAAGTAGCAGCAGCGATCACCCAAAAAATTGATCTATGATAGGAAAATGAGTTAGTAACACTAAACACTCTCAAGTCCTTGGTCTTACCGATAAGGCAATGTCATTTAGTTAAGCATTATCACGGCAAAAAGGAACATCGAATATCGATCAACCTATTTTAGGCACGAACAAAGGGAAAACTTTGAAAGTAGCGATTTCCTCTGGGATTAAAGCATGTCCACCTCCTTCTAAAATCGTTAATCAGCGTTCGTTAATCAATATTCTTCCACTAACTTAATGACATTGACCGATAGGGAGATCAAAGAGTATATTGTAGGGTCTCACTTCACTAAGACTCTACAACAAGTGATGGAAAACCTTAACCTGGTAGTTATGATGAGGACACAAACGACGGCCTCAGATAGGAAGATGAATTAAGTAATAATTTCTCGTCGGATTCGACTTAAAGTCTCAGGGGTAATGCCCAAATAAGAAGCAATATGTTTGATAGGTGTGCGCTGTAAAATGTGAGGTTGTTTTTGAAGTAATTGAGTATACCTTTCCTCGGCAGTGAGGGTTTGTAAGTCTATCAATTGTTTTTGCTTGAGTAAATAGAGGCTTTCGGCAGCCATTCGGCCTATTTTTTCTCTAAAAAAGCTTCCTTGCTCAGTATAAAACTTGTCCAAGGCCTGAAATGGAATTTTAAGCAATTGGCTATGTTCCAAGGCCATCGTTTCTAGTTTAGAAGGTATCTGCTGAAGTACCGAGTAATAATCACCAAAAAAATCGCCTTCGTAACAAAGTTCCAGACACACCAACTTATTGCCCTTGAGCGAAAAAGTACCACCCGAACCTTTTATGATAAAATAAAGGTAATGCTCGGTAGTGCCAGCAGCTTTAATCACTTGATTCTTTTTTATCGAAATAATCTGCGTAGCTGGAGCCAAATCTTGCCAGGGAATAGCCAAATCGCCAAAAGATACTTGAAAAGCCTCAATCAGAATGTCGGTTTTTGATACCATTGAATGCGTTTATCAAAGTTGAGAAAAGGAAGTAGTAAAATTGTTTAGTAAGGCGAAAAAAAGAAAGGATAAAAAAAATCCCCTCTTTTTTACAAAAAAAATAAAAAAGGGGGGATAGATTTATAATGTCAAATGTACTTAACAATGAAAACGTAATCCATCAGGCAACGTGGATTAAATAAAATAATAATTCCCTCAATATTTTTTGATAAAGGGCACCTGAAATCAGATGCCTTTTATTTTCCATATGTGTCTCTTACATCAGGCAAAAAAGAAACACAAAGTAGTATATTTAGAAAAACTGTTGTTATTTCTTCCACCCTATACAATGCCCTTCCTTTTAAAAAATGACAAATCCCCTGTGTTTTTTTTCAAAAAAATAACTCTTTGTTTTTATTTACTTGATTATCAGTGACTTATAGATTAAAAACTTCTTTCACCTGACGGTCTTGTAAGATATTCTTCATTACTTTTTGAGCGTGTGGTTTCTCTTGAAATGGTGTATCTTGGAACAACTGCTGATAGTCTCTTTGTAGCAACTCGTCCAATTGTTGATTTTTAGGAGAAATTTTTTCCTGGATGGTTTGTAAATAATCAGTATTGAATTTCATCTGTTTGGGATCTACCCAACCTGCCTTGATAAAAGACGTAGTTTTGCGGGTGCATCTACAAGGATTGGCTTGATTGACCAAACCACATTTATGATTCATAAACTGATACAAATCTTGGCGAGCCCTTTGCAATCGCTTCCGGAAGTTATCTTTGCTAATGTCTAGTAATTGAGCACCTACTACATGATTGGCCTGAAATACTTCTGCCAAAATGTACACAAGCCGTTGATCACGGTTGAGACAAAGCAACATACCCAACATACAACCAAACTTGGCTTCCTTGACCAACTCTTTTTGAGCAATTTGTTGTTCGGCCGATAGTTCAACATTTTCCAATTGATCTAATTCCTGTCCATAATTTTCAAAAGATGTAATATGAGCTTCTAACCCATATTTTTTCATTTTCAGGAAATGATTGAAGGTAATGCGATACAGCCAGGTACGGAAATTACTTTTACCCTGAAACTGGCCAAGTTTAGTTACCAGTTTGATGAGTACTTCCTGGGTAATGTCCTCCGCATCAAATGGGCTAAGTACCATTTTGAGCGCTACATTATAAATATAGTGCTGGTGCCGTTTTACTAGTTTTTCCAGCGCTTCAGCCGAACCTTCCAATGCCTGACGGATGAGTTCGAGATCTTCGGTATGGTCGTATTTTTCTTCGCTAAAAGGGTTTTTCATTGGATGGAAATTATTTTTTAGGTGTTTTTTACAAAAGAGAGGCTGTCTTATAAATTTGTTGCTAAAGAACTTTCTTTCAGAAAAAAGTCTTTTAGACCTGACAGGTTTCAAAAACCTGTCAGGTCTGGAGCTAATATTAAAGTATTATTTGGTTTAAAGTATATTACGAAACAGCCTCTTGAATGAATCATTTAATTCTCAAAAACTGGCGTAGCATGCATCATTTTCATAGAAGATTCCTCAATTACCTTAAAAGCTTCCAGACATTCGGGAGACTGCATCACCAACTTACTGGCCGTTTCGGCTTCTTGCATACTCTTCCAAAATACCAGGTCTACCCAGGCATTTTCTCCTTTCTTAGAAAACTTTCGGGAAATAAACCCTGGCTGCTTACTTACAAAATTGTTGAGCGTTTTCATTGCCCGAATTCCATCAGATTCAGCAACCCCAGTTTTGAATTGAAAGATCACTAACTCGATAGCACCTACTTTTTGCGCTTGATTAGCCGCATTCGCATTGTTTAAAGTGGCTTGTTCCATTGTATTTTTGGTTTGTTTGGTGGCACAGGCCGTGGCAATCAACCACAGACAGGCCAGATAAATAATTTGTTTCACAATGGTTTGATCTTAGAAAAGGGGAGGTGTGACGGTTTTTAAGTGAAAAGTTAAAAATGAAAAACGAAAAGTGGGCGCGAAGCGAGGCAAGGAACAGGGATCACGGAACAGGGGCGGCGCGAAGCGCAGCTAAAGGCTAAAAACCAATCACTAAAAGCTTATTATCATATTTGCAAAAGAGAGAAGCCTCCGCTGTGTATCGCAAAACCATCAGCCGAAGGCGGAACCATTTAGCCATAAACGCAGCAGAACAATGTAACAATCAGCGTAGCGAAACCATAGAACAATGTAATAATCAGCCGAAGGCGGAGCAATAAAGAAATTAACCATTCACCACTGACCATTAATCACTAAAAAAATAGCTCTTTAAACATCAATAATCAACAATCAACCGACCAATAACCATTTTTAGAGGATAAAATGCATTGAAAATCTGAGGAGAGAATTTTGTCACCCAACTGGCTCGGTTTATCTAATAACCTGCCTCGCATTTCATTTGCCTCCAAGATAATTTTACCTTGAGTTGGCTTACCAAACGAACAATACTCATGAGAAAAATTACTTTATGGATGTTTTTGTTGACATTGAGCTATGTCTCCTTTGCCAATGATCTCACCAAAGATTTTATTACTGGAACCCCTGCCATTAAGTCAATGAGTCAGTTGGCCTTTGCTCCCCAAGGTATTCTGCTCATTGGTGATACCAAGGCCTCCACGGTATTTGCCATTGCTACCAACGACAAAACCCCCGGAGCTGCCCCCAAGCGATTACAAATTAATAATATAGAGGATAAATTGGCCGCATTGCTGGGCACGAAAAAAGAAGAGGTAATGATTCACGATATGGTGGTCAATCCAATTTCTAAAAATGTGTATTTAGCGGTTTCCCGAGGGCAGCGTCGAGGCATTACTGCTTGGAAATTACCTGGGGATTTGGCGGATGCGACATTATTGATAAGAGTAAAAAATGGCAAAGACCTGGAAGAGGTATCGTTGCAAAATGTACAATATTCACAAGTAGCCGTGCCCAATCCTACCCCTTTAAAAACTAAATACTGGCGAGGCGATGCCCGCGTAGACGTGATTACTGACATAGCCTATGCCAATGGAACGGTATACATCGCGGGGCTTTCTAACGAAGAATTTATCTCCACTTTTCGCAAGGTACCTTTTCCCTTCAAAAGCAATCAATTGAGTGCTAGCACTTTAGAAATTTATCATGGTGCCCATGGTAAATACGAAACCAAAGCTCCCATCCGGGCTTTTATGCCTTATACCTTGAATAATAAACCTTACATTCTGGCCTCTTATACTTGTACACCGCTAGTAACTATTCCTGAAGAGAAACTCAAAAATGGCCAACATGTAAAGGGACGAACTGTGGCAGAGTTGGGCATGCGCAATATGCCCCTGGATATGATTGTCATTAAACAAAAGGTAAAGCAAAAAGAGAAAGAATACATTCTGATGGCGAATTCTACCCGAAACCTGATGAAAATATCGGTAGATGCATTGGCCAAAACCCAATATAACATTACGACTCGCCTCAAAGACCGAGGAGGTTCGGAAGGAATAAAGTATACTTCTGCCCCTTTTTTGGTGCAGCATCTGGCCAAGCTAAACGAAAAACAAGTGGCAGTCTTGATGCGAATGGCCGATGGTTCTTTGGGCCTACGTACGCTACCAGTACGAATTCTTTAAATCAAAATTCAGTTGTTTTACATATAAACCTCCAATACCATTAATCTTTAAATTGTAATTGAATGAAAAAGATCATCCCTCTTATTATTTTACTTTTTTTAAGTGTAGTAACTTATGCCACCGACTTGACCGAAAACTTTATCACAGGAACGCCAAAAATCAAAGCAATGAGCCAGTTGACTTTTGGTCCTCAGGGAATTTTATTTATTGGTGATTCCAAGTCCTCTCAACTGTTTGCCGTGGCTACCAATGACTTAGAAAAACCTGCTGGAGAGATAAAGATAGGCATGCGAGATTTGGAGGGTAAAATTGCGGCCCTGCTAGGAGCCAAAAAAGAAGATGTATTGGTGCATGACATTGTAGTAAATCCTATTTCTAAAAATGTGTATTTAGCAGTTTCCCGAGGACGTACCAAAGGAGATTCTTTCTGGAAGTTGCCTAATGATTTGGACGATGCTACTATATTACTTCGCCTTAAGAATGGAAAAGACTTTGAAGAAGTATCGCTTAAAAATGTAAAATACTCTAAAATAGCCATTCCCAATCCAGTAGATAAGGAAAAGAAAAACTGGCGTGGTAAGCTACGTTCTGATGTAATTACTGACTTGGCTTATGCCAACGGTACTGTATATGTGGCGGGATTATCCAATGAAGAGTTTGCTTCTTCCTTCCGAAAAGTCCCATTTCCTTTCAAAGGCAAGGTGACTTCGTCTACCCTTGAAATTTACCATGGGGCCCACGGAAAATACGAAACCAAATCGCCTATTCGGGCTTTTGTACCTTACAAACTCAAGGGCAAAGACTATATTTTGGCTGCGTATCTATGTACTCCGTTGGTAACTATTCCAGAAGAAAAATTAAAAAATGGAAAGCATGTACGAGGTAAAACCATTGCTGAACTTGGGATGGGTAACATGCCGCTAGATATGGTAGTGTACACTAAGGACGGCAAAGACTACATATTGATGGCTAATACGACTCGAAATGTGATGAAATTTGCCATTGATGATATTGCCAATACCAAAGTCAACATTACTACCCGTACTAAAGTACGCAATGGTGCTGAAGGTGTAAAGTATGTTTCTTTTCCTCGATTGGTGCAGCAACTGGCCAAGTTTGATGAAAAAAATGTTTTGATGGTAACTCGTTTCCCCAATGGATCATTGACAATGATGACAATGGGTACTAAATGGTTTTAATCCTGGAAGTTGAGATAGCTTCATACGCTAAAAAACTCTTACTATCAACCTTTAAACTGTATCTCAATGAAAAAAATAATCAATCTAATGGCCTTACTCTTATTGAGTATGGCTACTTATGCTACCGACTTTACGGAGAATTTTGTGACTGGTACTCCCAAAATTACGGCTATGAGTCAATTGACTTTTGGCCCTCAGGGAATCTTATTTGTGGGTGATTCTAAGTCATCTAAGTTGTTTGCGATTGCTACCAATGATCTGGACAAACCCAGCGGAGAGGTAAAAGTAAATATAAACAACCTGGAAGGGAAAATAGCGGCTATGTTGGGAGCCAAAAAGGAAGATATTTTGGTGCACGACATTGTGGTAAACCCTATTTCTAAAAATATATACCTGGCCGTTTCGCGAGGGCGTACCAAAGGCGATTCTTTTTGGAAACTACCCAACGATTTAGAGGATGCTACCATATTACTTCGTGTGAAGAACGGAAAAGACTTTGAAGAGGTATCGCTCAAAAATGTAAAGTATTCTGAAATCTCTATCCCCAATCCGGTAGATAAAGGAAAGAAAAACTGGCGTGGTAAGCTACGCGCCGATGTAATTACTGATTTAGCTTATGCCAACGGTACTGTATATGTAGCTGGATTATCTAATGAAGAATTTGCTTCTACCTTCCGAAAAGTACCTTTTCCCTTTAAAGGCAAAGTAACTTCGTCTACCCTTGAAATTTACCATGGGGCCCACGGAAAATACGAAACCAAATCGCCCATTCGAGCTTTTGTACCTTATAAACTTAAGGGCAAAGACTACATCTTGGCTGCCTACTTATGTACTCCGTTGGTGACCATTCCAGAAGAAAAATTGAAAAATGGCAAGCATGTACGAGGTAAAACAGTGGCTGAATTAGGAATGGGTAACATGCCGCTAGACATGGTGGTGTATAACAAAGATGGTAAAGACTACATATTGATGGCCAATACCACCCGTAATGCTATGAAAATAGCCATTGATGACATTGCCAATACAAAGGCTGGTATTACTACACGTACTAAAGTGCGTTATGGAGCTGAAGGTGTAAAATATGTTTCTTTTCCTCTAAGGCCTCAGCAATTGGCCAAATTTGATGATAAAAGCATTTTATTGGTAACACGATTGCCTAATGGCTCTCTACAAATGGTAAAACGAACTACTAAATGGTTGTAGACCTTGAAATAGAAATCGAGATGACTTCATATACCATCAATTTTTAAACAGCACCTCAATGAAAAAAATAATCAATTTAGTGGCCTTATTCTTTTTGAGTATGGCTACTTATGCCACCGATTTTACCGAGAACTTTGTAACTGGTACTCCAAAAATTACGGCCATGAGTCAATTGACTTTTGGCCCTCAGGGAATCTTATTTGTGGGCGATTCTAAGTCATCTAAGTTGTTTGCGATTGCTACCAACGACCTGGACAAACCCAGCAGAGAGGTAAAAGTAAGTGTGTCTGACCTGGAAGGTAAAATTGCGGCCATGCTAGGGGCCAAAAAAGAAGACATTTTGGTACATGATGTTGTCGTAAATCCAATTTCAAAGAACGTATACCTGGCAGTTTCGCGTGGACGTACCAAGGGCGATTCTTATTGGAAGTTACCCAATGATTTGGAAGATGCGACCATCTTACTTCGCCTCAAAAATGGAAAGGACTTTGAAGAAGTATCACTCAAAAATGTAAAATATTCTCAGATCTCCATTCCCAATCCCGTAGATTTCGAGAAGAAAGACTTCAAAGGCAAACTACGTCCTGATGTAATTACGGACTTGGCCTATGCCAATGGAACTGTATATGTCGCTGGATTGTCCAATGAAGAATTTGCGTCTACCTTCCGAAAAATCCCATTTCCTTTCAAAGACAAAGTAAGCTCCACCAGCCTGGAGATTTTCCACGGAGCCCACGGAAAATACGAAACCAAATCACCTATTCGGGCTTTTGTACCTTATAAACTCAACGGTAAAGACCATATTTTGGCGGCTTACCTTTGTACGCCATTGGTAACGATTCCTGAAGAAAAGTTGAAGAATGGAAAACACGTGAAAGGTAAAACCATTGCTGAATTGGGCGCAGGTAACATGCCGTTGGATATGGTTGTGTTTAACAAAAATGGAAAAGATTACATCCTGATGGCCAATACTACCCGTAATGCTATGAAAATAGCGATTGACGACATTGCCAATACCAAAGCCAACATTACCACCCGTACCAAAGTTCGCTATGGGACTGAAGGGGTAAAGTATATATCATTCCCCAGGGTATTGCAGCAGTTGGCCAAGTTTGACGACAAAAACATTTTGATGGTAGCTCGTTTGCCCAATGGATCATTGACAATGGTTACCCAACCTACCAAATGGTTGTAAAAAGCTTGAAACAGTCTTATAATACTTATTAAACCAAATAGTATTTTGGGGACTTTAGACCTGTCAGGTAGGGTGTTCAGAATTTTTAAAAAACTCCTTGCGTTTTTAGAGCCTTTTGGAATTTCAAAAATTAGAATAGGCTTTATTACTAGAATAATATACTCATTTGAGTCTTGTAATAAAAATGGAAGATGTTAAATCCTATGAAAGCCCCTCTTAGTCTCCCCAATTGGGGAGAAACCGTCGCGGAGAAGTTACCGCGAGTAACGTTCCTCCCTGGATGGGGAGGTTAGGAGGGGCTTGGTTGGTGCTTGACTTCCTCGATGAAAACGTAGAGAAAAAATTCATCAATTCTGAACACCCTACCTGACAGGTTTTTAAAACCTGTCAGGTCTAAAAAAACTAGATTCACTTTTTCAATTGTATCCACCTTTTCTCTTATGAAAAAGCACTTCCTCTTCTTTATTGCTTTATGGATATTTTCTGGCATGGCTACTGCCCAGCAAAACCTACCTTCCATTGTCTTCAACCAAGACAAACAAAGCGAATATTATGGCTTCTTAATCGTGAAGCATTTGCCAATAAATGTGGTGAATGATTTGAAAGTCAAAGGATTAAAAGAAAGTGAGTGGAAAAAGGTTTTTCCGGTATATACTGGCGGTACCCGCCCCACCGATGCTACCAAGCCAAGCATCTTGGGTTCTTATTGGGTAAAAAATAACCAATTGTATTTTAAGCCACGTTTTTTTTGGGTGGAGGATTTGAAATATTATGTTGAGCTACGGCTCAAAGATATATACCGTCAAGTAAATGCTACCAATCCTTATAAAAAAAGCCATGTTTCGCTGAGCTTTCAACTGACTAAAGAGCAACATCCGGCCACTTACGTAACCAAAGTGTACCCTCAATCGGAGCAATTACCAGCTAATTTGCTTAAGATGTATGTGTATTTTTCGGCGCCCATGAGCAGGCAACAATCCAAAAAATATGTAAAGATTTTGGATGAAAAAGGTGCGGTAGTACCTTATGTATTTTTACCCATTCGAGAAGAACTCTGGAATGAAAACCGTACCCGCTTGACCTTGTTTTTTGACCCAGGACGCATCAAGCGAGGACTGAGACCCCACAACGAAAACGGAGTGCCCTTACAGCCCAACCGCAAGTATCGCTTGGTGATTGATGCACAATGGAAGGATGGATTTGGTAATCCCTTACAAAAGCGATTTGTGAAGTCATTTCAAACCATAAAAGATGATCGGGTGCAGCCCCAAGTGAGTCAGTGGCAACTCAAAGCCCCAGAAGCACTCACCCAAAAGCCTTTGACGATACATGTGGATAGTCGTATGGATCATGCCTTGGTGCAACGTTATATATTTATTAAACATAAAAGCAAAGGAGAGGAGGTGAGCGGGACCTTTAGCTTGAATAAGGATGACCAAACCATTCAATTTACTCCAGCAAGACCTTGGTTACCAGGAAACTATGTTATACATATAGATACGCGCTTGGAAGACTTGGCAGGTAATAACTTACGCCAATTGTTTGATGTGGATATGCAGCAGCAAAAAGCAGGTAAAACCTATAAAAAATCTGTAGAACTCACTTTTAACATTGCCAAACCTGCCCATAACCGATGAATAAATTAAGCTTAGGAATTATTATTTTGGCCGCAGGTGAAGCCAGTCGTATGGGGCAAGCCAAGCAATTGTTGACTTTACAAGACAAAACCCTGCTCGAGATTTGCGTGCAAAAAGCCAGCGACTTACAACCAGCTTCTATCACAATTGTGTTGGGTGCTCACTTTAACAAAACCCAAGCAGAGGCTCAAAGGCTACAACAAAGGTATTCAGGTCAGCCCATAAATTGGGTAGAAAACCCCCAGTGGGCTACCGGAATGGGTAGTTCTATCCGAGCTGGAGTACAAAAAACATTGCAGGTATTGCCTCAGGCAACGCAAATACTCATTTTGTTGGCCGATCAACCTTTGATTCAGACGAGCCAATTACAAGCCTTGTTGGAAGTATCTCAAACCTGTCATTTGGCTATTATAGCGAGCAAATACGGCGAGAGTTTTGGGGTGCCTGCGGTGTTTGACCAATCCCTGTTTGAAGAGCTGCTGCAACTGAATGAAAAAGCCGGGGCTAAAAAAGTAATGAAAAAACACCAGACCCAAATGCGACTAGTAGCCTTGCCCGAGGCTGCCTTTGATATGGATACCCCCGAGGAGTATGAGGTGATTAAGCAGAAAGTAGAGGGAGAGCGTAAATAGCAACAAGTGCAATGACTGGTTCGTACTTTAGTTAAGATCAAACTTGAATATTTTATGAATAAGACCTACCGACCTTCCCGAAAAGGCCTCATCATTAATACAACGATTACTGGATTAGTGATGCTGGTGATTAGTGTTTTCCTGTATTTCATACTTGCCAATTCTGGGGCCTCAAATCATGTAAATTTAATTATTGTTGCAATATTGGCAGCTACTGCTTTCTTATATACCGCCTATGTTGCCATTCGATTTATATATGAAAAAATCATCATTACTGACGAGGCTTTGATTTATAAAGGCCTGTTTAGAGAAAAAATCTTTGAAATAGAAAAGATTAAAGGTTATAAAAAAATAAACTATAATGTTGAGGTGTATTCTACTGTGAAATACCCTTGGCGAACCATCAAAATTAGTGATTTTTATAATGATATAGGAGAAATTAGAGAATGGCTGTGGAATCATTGCCAGAACTTGGATTTAGCAGAGTTGGAGAAAGAAATGGAGGTTTATGAAGATGATATGCAAGAAATCTTAATGGATGATAATTATGGAAGTAACGAGAAAGTAGTAGAAGAAAATTATGAACGAAACAGAAAATATTTCAATCTATTTAGTTATGCGTCTTTGGGGATAGCTATATGGTATTTTATTTATCCATTCCCTTATGCTTTTTTAACAGCTATGGTAATAGGTTTACCAATTATTGGTCTGATCATTATTTATACTACAAAAGGAATGGCTAGGCTATATACAGGAAAATCCAGTGCTTATTTTAACATGGGGGTACACTTAGGTATGTTGATAAGTGCAATGTTGGTCCGAGCACTGTTAGACACCAACATCTTGTCTTATCAAAAGGTGTGGGGACCTGCCATTGTTTCAAGCATCCTTTTAGCACCTTTAGTTTATTTTATAACTCGTAAGGAATTTGAGGTAGAAAAATTTAGTAAACGCTTTATAAGCTTTTCATTTGTGGTAATTGTTATTTTTGCCTATGTTTTTTTTACAATTGTTCATGCCAATGAACAGTTTGATACCAATGATTATAAGGTTTTCTATACCCAGGTAACAGATAAGAAAATAACGAATGGTAAATATGAAACTTGTTATTTGATAGTAAACGATAGGTTACCCAATACCAACGTTAATGAAGTGAAAATTTGGGAAGAATTGTATGAAAATATTGAAGTAGGTGATAGTGTAACCATTTACCTCAAACCTGGAGTATTCAAAATCCCCTGGATAAGATATGTAGCAAAAAAAAGCGATGGTGGATAACTAACAATCCACCCAAATATTGGTAGTAAAGCGCAAAATCTGGGTTTTACCACAACGTGTACAGGTCCGTTTCATGCTGTCTACCTCCCAATCGTGCCCTAGCAGGCGGCAGGTGAAGCTTTTGGTTTTGATTTTTGATGGTTCTATGGAGGCGTCATTGCCCTCTTTAGGGCTTTGCTGTTGGGTCATAATTGTTTTGTTGTTAATATCAGTGCCAAAGTTGTTTACCTAGTATGAACGAAGCTAAAGTTATAAAAGTTGGTTGAACCATCCGAAAAAAAAGAGTTTTTTTTATAGAATCGCCTTTTAAACTATTCTACCCAACTATTTTTTCGCCTGAGTTTGTGAAGATACAAACTGTTCCAACGACTACCTCAAAAACACTTTCTGTTGAGGTTTCGAGATTTTTTATAGAATTGCCTTTTAATACCTTCATTACGTATATAGACGTAGTATTCACTAAAAGATCAAACTAAAGAAGTATGCAAAAAACATTTAAATACTCACAAAGAACTAAGATTCTTAAAACTATTTTTGCCTCAATTTCCTTTTTTGTAGCTAGTGGGATTACCGCTTCAATTTTTCTTGAGAGAAATTTTACACCTCCCATTCATACTTGGTATATCATCATCATTATGGGAGTTATATTACCGCTATGGTTGGTATTAGCAACTTTTACATTCAAAATTGAAATCACTACCACTTCCATTATTGCCACCACTTTGTTTAAAAGAAGAGAAATCAGACTGGAGCAGATCAAAGGTTTTAAATATACCCGCTGGGGTTATGTAATGGTGTTGGTTCATAATGATAACCCAGCTCTTGATATGGGGTTTGAGCAAGAAGTATTAAAGTTGGATGGATTGAAAGAATGGATCATAGAGCATTTTAATGACATTACTCCTAAAGATGACTTAGATGAAGTTTTGCAAAACCCTCAATTTGGTATAGACAAAGAAGAGCGACTTAGAAAGTTTAAAAATAGCACAAGAAGGCATCTTATTGTCAATCTTGTTACAATAGTATACTTGATAAGTTTCTTTGCATATATACTCTATTACAAAGCATTACCTGCGTTTTTTTTGATTCCTACCTTATTATTTCCTTGGATTACATTGTACATTATTTATCGTGAAGATGGAATGGCGAGACTATTGACTGATCCAGAAAAGGTGAAAAATAGTTACCCAGGGTATATGTTTGCTTTGATCACGCAAACAACATTGATCGGATTTTATGGCGTTCGTTATGAGCCAATAAACTATCAAGATACGGTGTACTTAATGATTTTATTTGGGAGTATTTTTGCTATAGCAACTTTGTATGCTTTACATAAGAGTGCATTGCCAAAGAAAAAAACTGATAGAATAGGGAGATATTTTATAGCTTTAATATGCGCTTTAATCTATGGTTTTGCTTCAACACTTGCGATGAATGGAGCGTTTGATCAAGCCAAAGTTGCTAAGGTTAATGCTATAATTATTAAGAAATATCGAGATGGCGATGAACATAAAGTCCAAATCCAAATAGAAAGAGGACAAGTTACCTCGGAAAATATTTCTAAAGATATTTACCAAGTTCTCAAAAAAGGTGATCAAATAATCGTGCATCAAAAACAAGGTTTTTTAGGCATCCCCTGGATTTTGAAAATTGAAAATAAAAAAAATCCCTCACCAAAACGATGAGGGATTAATTGCTCTATAAATTGTGGTCGCTAAGATTGAGTAAGAATGCCGATGTGTATGACAGTGTTCAAGTGTATGTGTTTATAATTTCTTTTTGTGATCGGTTGTATCTTGTATCAAAGTTCATAGGTTTAGATGACATTCCCTGCTAATACCACTACGATTTTGGGTGGTTTTATACCAAATTCGTTTTTCGTTATACCAATCCATTATCTTTACGCCAAAATACTGACTCAGTGTACATGGTTTTAGAAACCTAAAATGAAACAATGAAGAATTTATGGATGATTGGAGTTGCATTCCTTTTGTGGAGGTGTGGGCAAGTAACTCCCAAAACGATCGAACAACCTTTTTTTGAAAAACGGTATGATATTATCCCTCCCCAAAAAAAAGACATAGAAGCGAGGCTTACTGCGGTGACATCAGATTTGAGTTTTGTTGATTTTTTGCAGCAGCAAGGAGGTGACCGAACCGTTTCTTATTATACTAAATTATCGATTCCGGCAAAAGTAGATCGGTATTGTCGCATACAGTTGGAAAATAATTTTCGGGATAGTATTTATATTGTCTCCCGAGATTCCATTGTAAACGTTATGGGGTCTGTTAATTACTTTATTGATCAAGACAAGAAAGAAGAAATGAATGAGGTAATAACCATAGAACCTTTACAATTTGCTGCTATCAAATATGTGCAAAATTTATTGTTACCAGGGCAAACCAAAACATTTTATTTGCTATATCCCAACAAGGTAGACTCAATGTCGTTTCAGATTGGGTATTTGAAGTTCAAACCTAGTTCAGGTAACTCTTCCAAAGTTTATCCATATGATTTTTTATTGGTGAATGACAAGCAGAACAATAAAATGTATGTAAAACCGGAAGATTAAAAAAAACACTGATCAACAAATTCCTTCATTATGCAGAATTCGTTGATCGGTGTTCGCTATTTTAAGCAATATATTAAAGACTTACTTCTTCAAGACCTGAACTTCTACGTAAGACTGGTCTTTTTTAGAATGATATACCCGATGAGTAGCCTTGATAAAGTCTTTGTCATCAGCTTCAAAGATATTGGGTACATACTTCTGTGGGTTACGGTCAAACAAGGGGAACCAAGTACTTTGCACCTGAATCATAATTTTGTGCCCCTTTTTGAAGGTATGCATCACGTCTTGTAGCGGAAAGCTCACCTCGGTTACTTTATTGGTCTTGAATGGCTTAGGTTTAGAATAGCTCTCACGAAAACGACCACGAATGATATCACTACGTACCATTTGTTGATAACCACCCATTTTGATGTGCTTGGCCAATTTAGGGTGGGCTTTTTCATCGTTTGGATACACGTCTATCAACTTTACTACAAAGTCGGCATCAGTTCCAGTGGTAGATACTTTCAGTTTCACAGTGATTTCACCTCCCAGAGTCATATCCTCAGTCAAAGCGTCGGTTTGGAATACCAATACATCAGGGCGACGTCCGGCAAAACGCTGATCATCGGTCATATAACGGTCTGAAGGAATCACCTCCATACGATGGTCTTCAATGTAAGGCACAGGATTGGCAGGGTCGCTTACATATTCCGTATATTCATTGCCTGCATTGTCATTGGAATTCGTAGAAAGCTTTCCACCGGCCTGAAGGTACATTTTTACCTTTTGAGCGCTAGGCAAAGGCCATTTGTCAAATTTGTTCCATTTTTTAGTACCGCTGTCAAACATATAAGCTTCAGGCAAATTGATGTTTTTGCGATCTTTCAAAAACTTACCAAAGAAGTTAAATTCGATATTGCTTTGGTAAAACTCAGAAATGTAATCACCAAAATAAATATCATTGATGATTTCTTCTTTCCTTACCCGTGACCAGGCACCATGCGTCCAGGGACCCATCACGATGGTATTGTAAGCATCAGGGCTGTTTTTCTCGATACTTTTGTAGATGTTCAAAGGCCCATATAGGTTTTGAGCATCATACCAACCACCTACCGTCATTACCGCATGTTTCACGTTTTTTAAGTGAGGCAATAAGCTACGTTTTTGCCAAAACTCATCAAAATTAGGGTGTTCCTTGAACTGCTTCCAGAAGAAATTGTCCTCTCCATAATATTTGTTCAGGTTTTTGAGCGCGCCTGCTTTGAGGTAAAAATCATACCCATCTTGCTCATCGGTTCTTGGAAACTTATCGCTATACCAGGACTTAGTTGTATTGCTGGTTTTTTGGTAAGCAAACACCGGAATAATAGGGAAGTAAGCCAAGGTAAAAGCTCCACGGTGGTGGAAATCTTCAAAGTAAAAATCTGAAACCGGCGCCTGAGGCGAAGAGGCTTTCAAAGCTGGGTGATTAGCCAACGTACCTACTGCGGTATAAAATCCGGGGTAAGAAATCCCCCATTGTCCTACCTTACCACTATTGAATTTCACGTTTTTTACCAACCAATCGATGGTATCATAAGTATCAGTGCTTTCGTCAAATTTCTTAGGATCTTTTTTGTCTTTGCCAGTAAGTTGCGGACGCATATTATCAAACTTCCCTTCCGACATCCAACGACCCCGTACATCCTGGTGCACAAAGATGTATTTGTCATTCACGATAAACTTAGAAGGCCCCAGGCGATTGATGCTTGGAAACTTGTCGACTCCGTAAGGCGCTGAGTTGTAGCAAGTTCGTTTGATTAAAATGGGGTATTTGTTGCTAGTACTGGCATCTTTGGGTACATATACTGCGGTGTAGAGCTTGGTGCCGTCCCGCATCGGAATGTTATATTCGAATTTATTGTAGTTATCTTTTACAAAAGTGTTTTGCTGCGAGTGGCCAGTACACGAAAGTAACACAAAGGCACTCAACAACCACCACATTTGAGGTTTGAGTAGATATTGATTCATAAGAGTTGGGTTTTAAATAATTCTATATGTTGTTGACAAATTTATAAAAGTTTAGCAAAGCGGAGGGTATTAAATAAAAATTGTAAAATGTTTAACAGTTTTTAGTCCATAGTCAACCGTCCACTGTCCACAGTTGCTCTAGTTTGGAGTTAGGAGTGGGTAGTTCGTAGCTTATCAAGTGAAAAACTAAAAGTGAAAAGCTTTTCTGAATTAAAAATGTAAAACGTAAAATGGGCGCGAAGCGTGGCAAGGAACAGGGATTAAGGAACAAGGGCGGCGCGAAGCGGATATAATTGATCAATTCATAATTCATAATTGACTATCATATTTGCAAAGGGGAGCGTGACTTCTGCTGCGCATTGCGAAACAATAGAACAATCAGCCGAAGGTAAAACAATAAAAAAAATTAACCATTCACCACTGACCATCAATCATCGAAGAAAAGTGTACACTGTCGAACAAGCTTGTGCTGTTTTGATACAAAAAAGTAAATGTAAAAAGATTGTAAGTGCTTTATAGTGAGTGTTTTAAGTGCTAAGGTGTGTTTTTTGTTCAATTTTGGACGATATCAAAAATAACCAAAAACCATGTGGATCAATTACTTAAAAACAACCCTGCGTAACCTACTCAAAAACAAGCTATATACTATTATCAATATTTTGGGCTTATGCCTGGGGATGAGCTGTGTATTGCTGATCGTTTTATACGTAAATGATGAGCTAAGCTATGATACTTTTCATTCTAAAGCAGCGCGTATTTATCGAGTAGAATCACTCTACAAAGGCAAAAACGAAACCCACAACGCCACTTCTCCTGGTCCCTTAGCTCAACGATTAGTCAATGATTTTCCCGAAGTGGCTCAAGCAACCCGAGTGGCTTTTGGAGGTAATAGTTGGTTTGTAGCTTATCAAAAGAAAAAGTTTTTTGAAAAAGATATCAGAACCGCAGACGCCAATTTTTTTGACATATTTTCTCATAAATTCTTATTGGGGAACCCTAAAACGGCCTTGCAAAAACCCAACTCAGTGGTACTCACCGAAACCCTGGCTCGTAAAATGTTTGCCAGACCCCAAGAAGCGTTGGGCAAAGTATTGCAAATAGATGACGTGAACTCTTCATATACTGTAACTGCGGTGGTAGCCGATGTACCTGCCAATGCTCATTTTAGCTTCACAGCCTTGTTTTCCATCAATTCATTGGACAAAAAAGCCTACAAAAACTTTTTAGAGAGTTGGAGCAATCACAATATGTATACTTATGTGTTGTTGAAACCAGGAACCTCTATCACAAGCTTACAAGCCAAAATGCCAGCCTTTTGCAAAAGCGTAATGGATCCCCAAGATGGTGATTTCAAAGGCGAAAATGCTTTATTGTTCAAAGCTCTGACTGATATCCATTTAGCTCCCAAAGTATCCCGTGATATTGCCCCTCAAGGAAATATTACTTATCTCTATATCTTTTCGGCCATTGCCCTGTTAGTCATCTTGATTGCCATAATTAACTATATCAATCTGGCCTCAGCTCGTGCCTTTACCCGTGCCAAAGAAGTAGGTATTCGCAAAGTGATGGGTTCTACCAGTCGTCAGGTAATTTACCAGTTTATGATAGAATCTACCTTGCTGGTATTGTTGGCAGCCTTGCTCAGCTTGAGTGTGGTAGAGGTGCTTATGCCATTTTTTAACCAACTGACAGGCAAGGTGTTGAGCCTCCGACAATTTTTTGATCCCATTTCAATCTCAGCTTTTGTTGGAATGATTGTGCTGGTGGGGGTACTAAGTGGGCTATATCCTGCTTTGGTACTTTCTAACTTCAAACTGGTAAAAATCATCAAAGGCAGATTTACCCATAGCCGCCAGGGAATTACTTTGCGCAAAGGCTTGGTAGTATTTCAGTTTGCGATGTCTACTACTATGATTGTGAGCACTTTGGTGGTGTACCATCAGTTGGCTTATGTGCAAAACAAAGACTTAGGTTTCAATAAGGAACAAGTGGTGATTTTGCCCTTGCAAGATTATGCCTCTCGTCAAAAAATTCCAGTGCTCAAACAGGAACTAGAGAAATACCCTCAAATTACGAAAGTAGCCGATGCCAACCTGGTGCCAGGCTATGGGGGAGGGGTAAGCCGCAATACACTCCAGTTGGAGACTGCCGAAGGAATGCAAGAGCTTACTGTAGACCAAGCCAAGGTGGGTTATGACTTTTTTGATTTGTTGGATTTACAAATACTCCAGGGACGCAAATTTGATAAAAAATTTGCCACCGATGCCCAAAAGGCAGTGATCGTAAACGAAACGCTGGTGAAGCAAATGCAATGGACAAAACCATTGGGTAAGAAGGTGGGCTATTATGTCAATGATGCCAAACATAAAAATGGCTATCGGATAGCATATGCCCAAGTGGTGGGGGTAGTCAAAGATTTTCACCGTAAGTCTTTACGAAGCAAAATAGCCCCAATGGTGCTTCAGATAGTGCCCAACGGAGGCTGGCGAGTATTGGTAAAGGTACAACCTCAAAACCTCTCGCAAACAATGGATTACCTGGCCCAAACCTGGGAAAAAGCAGGCGTCATTTATCCATTTCGGGCTTATTATCTAGACCAAAAGTTTGCCGAGCAATATCGAACTGATCAAAAACGGGGACAAATCTTTCTATTTTTTGCCGGATTAGCCATTTTCATTGCTTGCTTGGGATTATTTGGTCTCGCTACCTTCATTGCCCAACAGCGCAAAAAAGAAATTGGGGTGCGCAAGGTGCTAGGAGCTTCTATTCCCCAAATTCTTCGCCTGATGGCCCGCGATTTTGTGCTATTGGTCATATTAGCGAATCTTATTGCGATTCCGGTGGCCTATTGGGGCTTGCAAGACTGGCTCACCAATTTTGCGTATCGTACCAGTATCCCCTGGTATTTATTTGCCATTTCGCTGGCCTTTACCTTATTTCTTTCCCTATTAACAATTAGTATTCAATCGGTACGCGCTGCTAGAGTGAATCCGGCGACGGTATTGAAAGAAGAGTAGGGGGGAGTGAAAAGTTAAAAATGAAAAGCGAAAAGTGGCGCGAAGCGGAGATTAGTTCTTAGCGCCTATCAGTCATTGGTTTTTAGCTTGTGGTCCTTGGCTATAGTCGCTCTTGTTTTTAGTCCACAGCTTATTAAGTGAAAAATATTATGAGGCATCGCTAAGAGTCGAACAGAGGCTGTCTCATTAATTTGCTGCTAAAAAAAGTTAAAACTATTTGAAATACTTTAGACCTGACAATTTACAATCCTGCAAGGTGGGGGGCAAAAATCTGTATAACAAATACATAGCGAAGTTGCTGGAGTTCGGCCGATTGCAATTGTAACGACTTATAGTAAAAGCCAGACATGGATGTTTCTTTGAAAAGTAAGGTTATAGATTACTGGTTTTACTGGTAAGGTGATAACTTTATTGGGTTAGGAACTATTTTCTTCCTAAAATCTTTATCTTTCCGACAAATCAAAAATTACTAAAATCAAGAAACATCTCAATGAAACGATCTTCATTTTTTACGATTTTATTTTCGTTTAGCCTTATTATTTTATTGATATCTTGTGGGGGAAGCAATGACTCAAAAAACGATCATCAACAATCAAAAAATACCGATCCTGCCCAACTTACCTGGAAAGAAGTAGAAGTTCAGGCCAAAGGCCAAACCGTGAACCTGATGATGTGGATGGGTGACCCTTTTATCAATGCTTACATCAAAAAATATGTGCAACCCCAGGTGAAAGCAAAATACGATATCAACCTCAACGTGATTAGCGGACAAGGCAAAGAGATTGTTTCGGCGTTGATGGCTGAGTTGGAAGCAGGCAAGAAAAACAGCGAAGTAGACATGATGTGGATGAATGGAGAGACTTTTTTTCAACTGAAGCAAATTAAAGCCTTGTATGGGCCCTTTACCGATAAACTCCCCAATGCGAAATACATCAACTTTGATAATAAATTTATCAATACCGATTTTCAACAACCCGTAGAGGGGATGGAGTGTCCTTGGGGTAATGTGCAGTTGGCCTTGATTTACAACAGCGAAAAGGTCAAAAATCCACCAATGACTTTAGATGAACTAGAGAAGTTTGTGAAAGAAAACCCAGGTAAATTTACCATTGGCACCGAGTTTACGGGCATTACTTTGCTCAAAAGTTTGATGATAGCCATGGCCGACAAACCGGAAGAGTTATATGGAAAGTTTGACCAAGCCAAATACGAAAAATATGCTAAAAAACTATGGGTCTACCTCAACCGCATCAAACCTTATTTTTGGAAAGAAGGTAAAACCTTTCCATCTACCTTGGCCCCTATGCACCAGATGTTTGCCAATGGAGAACTATACTTTACTATGAGCAACAACGATTGTGAAGTAGACAATAAAATTGCCCAAGGTACTTTCCCCAATTGGGCTCGCGCCTATGTGCTCAAAAGTGGTACAATCCAAAACTCACACTATATGAGTATTACCAAAAACTCCCCCAATAAGGCGGCCGCCATGCAGGTGATCAATTTTATGATTTCGCCCGAAGCCCAGTACGAAAAATTCAAGCCCGAAGTGTGGGGTGATGGTACCATTCTGGATATTAGCAAACTACCCAAGGAGTGGCAAGACAAGTTTAGCAATGTGCCTAGCCGTAAGTATGCGCCCAAAAGAGCCGACATCCAACAATATGCTTTGATGGAATTAGCCCCCGAATACATGATTCGGTTGTACGAGGATTTTAGAAAGGAAGTGATTCAATGATGAATCAATTATGAGTTATGAATTAGTTCCCTCGGCTATACTCAGGACGGCGTTTTGCAAATATGAGAATTGGCTTTTAGTTTTTAGCCCTTGGCCTTTAGCTGCGCTTTACGCTACCCTTGATCTCTTATCCCTGTTCCATTTTACGCTTTGCGCCCATTTTTCACTTAATAAGCTACCCACTCCCAACTCCTAACTAAAAACTAGAGCAACTATGGACAGTGGACTAAATAAAAACTTTAAACTATGCAAACAGCAATCATCACTGGATTTGATGCCCGCCGTTGCCTTTGTTGCGGCGGTTTTATGGTTACTTTTAATGATAATCCCACTCCATATGAGGCCGATTATTATCAGTGGCGTATTCCTCACAATGGACCTAACTTTGGAGTGAGTCATTCCTCCTCGTTTCCGCTCAAGGTCAAGATTAACTATCAACTGAAAGCGTCGGATTGTGTAGCTTCATTGGGGGAAATTGAGATTACAGCATTAGAGGTATTAGCAGAAGAGTAACCTATAAAGAGGAAGTTATTTTGTGCTTTTTACTCAACTACTTAGCTACTGGATAAAAGGGAAATTACTTAACAACATTCATAAACATTTGCGGATTTATGAATGGAATATTACTATTTTTCAAACTCTTATTACATCATGATTGATTATAGGAGTTTTATTACTATCTTTTGCCGTTGATTTACCATTCTTATTTATCAAACCCAACAAATTAATGAGTTCACAAGGACAAGATTTAGATAATGACTTCGATTTTTTTGCCTACTATGCCCAACTAAATCATCAAAACCTTATTCTTTCCTATAAAGGACCACTCACTGATATTTTGTTGGCAGAATTTAGCCGCGATATTCGTGAAAAACTGAAAGAAAA
>DMXI01000603.1 GCA_003483885.1 Microscillaceae bacterium | reverse complement strand
GCTATTGCTGATAAATTTGACAAAATATAATCAAAAAAGACTCGTAAAAGACCTGGTTGATGAATTTTAAACACGCTCTTAACTATTGGTACAAGTGTGTTACCAATAAACTCTGTATATATTTTACATTAAAACTTTCTTAAAAATGAAAATTGCCATTGGTGGAGATCACGCGGGATTTGCTTATAAACAAGAAGTAGTAGCATTGCTTAAAAGCAAAGGTATTGAAGTAGAAGATTTTGGACCTTTCAGCGAAGATTCAGTCGATTATCCCGATTTTGTGCATCCAGTTGCCAAAAAAGTAGAGGCCAAAGAAGCCGATTTAGGAATATTGATTTGTGGCAGCGGTAACGGAGTGGCTATGACCGCCAATAAATACCAAAGTATTCGTGCTGCCTTGTGCTGGCAAACCGAATTAGCGGCCTTGGCTCGTCAACACAACAATGCCAATATTTTATGTATGCCAGCCCGATTTGTAAGCCTCGATTTAGCCAAAGAAATGGTAGAAACCTTTCTGGATTCGCAGTTTGAGGGTGGACGACACGAAAGAAGAGTAAATAAGATTAGTTGTTAAAACCAAACGAGTGTCAAGTGCACTAGATATGTTTAATGCAACAAGCAACCTTCGTAGATTATCGGTTGCTTGTTGTTTGCCTCACATACCAATTGGTACCCGTCTGCTTGGTGTATTGTTTAGCAATAATAGGTAAAGGCCTCAATACTTTGTCAAAGTGATTTTTCTCATCTATAATCACATCTGGCAAATCCTTTCTGAAATTCTCATAAATTTCTTTCAAAATATTGTATTGGTTCATGTTGGCAAAGTGATATTGAGATAAATTCCAATTGAGGTAAGGCGTAGCCAAGCGCCCATTGTTATAATAGCTCAGGTTTTCGCCCAAAACCAATATCTTTTTGTTTTTCAAAGCCTTCTGTTGTGTTTTTTCGGTAATAAAAAGCCTATCAGTACGAATATTAGTGACTGGAGTTTCAAAAACCTGATTAGGCAAAAAACGATAAACAATAGCATATCCACTAAAGGCTACCGAGGCAATTAACAACAAGAATAACAATTCTCTTAGCCAGGCCTTTTTCAGATTCAAAAACATGTGACTTAAAAAGAATGCCATGGCTGGCAACATCATTACTAAGTTGCTGGCCGATATTTTGGTGCTAAGCAAAATAGAAAAAGCCGAAATAAACAACCAGAATGTCATAATTCGCCGACAACGGTTTTGATAATTGGTATAACGGTGCCCCGAAATCGTCATCAAAGCCCAAATAGTAACGGCAATAGGAATCGTGAAAATGATCAAAAGTCCCTGAGGAGAGAGGTAGAAGTTTTTTCCCACATAAACCACCGACTCAAAATAACTACGATAGAAGCTATACTCATCATTACTCATATAGAATGTAAGAAATGAGATACCAATGGTAAACAAGAACGCAAAGAGCATCAAGAAATACCCTTTTAACTTGGTTCCGGTCAATAACATAAAAGAAAACAAGGGTACTAAAATGATAAAAAAGGAGGGAAGGTAGAATAAAGTAGCTACCCCTATGTAAGCTCCAATTTCAAAAACCGAACTGCGTCGGCTTTTCTCATTTACGTGAAGTAACGTATAGTTAATCACCAGCAAAAGGAAGGTATTGGCCATCAAAGCGGGTGATAGTGTATAAAAGTCTACAAAGCAGCAGGTAAGAATGATATACAAAAAACCAGGTAGGAGCGAAATCTCAACAAATACTTGGCGTCGTCGGAGAATATCATTGAGCAAAATAGCTTGCCCAAATACCAGAATCGTAGCAATAATTTGATAAGCAAATACTGTTTTGCCAAAAAAACGATCTACCAGCCAATACACCAAGGCCGATAGTGGACTTATGTCATCCCAGATTTCTTCATATAAACTGAAGCCCATATTCATTTTTTCACCAATCAACATCCAATTCAATTCAGGCACGGTGAGTGGTATTCCATTGATGAAAAATGGAATTCTAAGCCCGACAAAAAGCAGGAACAAGAAAATAAACTTGTAAGCAGTACTTATTCTAAAAAAAGTAATCAAAACGTGATGAGTGGTTATGGTTCTGGAATATGTTTGAACTGGCGCCAAAAATTGCGAACAAAATTACAGCAAAAATGAAATTCTCCTAAGAGTATTAAAAAAATAATCAAATTAACCGTAACTTTGCACCAATGGAATCAAAAAGACAACAAAAGTTTGCACGCCTCATTCAGAGGGACTTAGCAGATATTTTTCAAAAAGAAGTAAAACACATCTTTGGTAAAAACTTCGTGACCATTACTGGTGTACGAGTGACTCCAGACTTGGGAATCGCCTATGTGTACATGAGTATTTTGGCAGCCAAAGATAAACAAGCAGTGGTAGATCTTGCCGAAGAAAACAACAAAACGATCAGACAGGTATTGGCTCGTAAAATTAAGAATCAAGTAAGAGCTATTCCAGAATTACGTTTTTTTCTGGATGACACCAGTGATTATGTCGAAAAAATGGATCAGTTGTTTGATAACTTGAATATACCCCCCAGCGAAGACAAAGACGACAACATTCAGTAAACCGAAGACGTAAGCCAAGCTCAACATAGTGAATGTTGGGCAAGCCTACGAGATGGAGAGAATTAAAAAATGAATCGATTTGTAACTTGTTCAACTCCCAAGGCACTGAGTCTTTTGTCTAAATAGCTTGATGTTCACGTGATGCTTCTATGAATTTACCTTTATTTGTTGCCCGACGTTACTTTTTTTCCCGACACAAAAAACAATTCATCAATATTATCTCTATTCTATCGATGATAGAGGTAGCCGTAGGAACCATTGCCCTTATTTTAGTACTTTCGGTATTCAATGGCTTACAAGAATTGATCAAAGGTTTGCACGATACTTTTAATCCAGAATTAAAGGTAGAAGCGGTGAAAGGAAAGTCATTTGCCGTAACCCAAGGCTTTATTCAAAAATTAGAAGCCGTAGAAGGAGTCAATATTGTCAGTGAGATCATAGAAGACAATGCCGTATTGCGTTACAAAGACGCTCAAATGGTAGTGAAAGTGAAAGGGGTGAGCAATAATTACGTTGAACAAACCCGAATGGATTCTGCCATCCGCAAAGGCGAGTTTACCCTTATAAAAAACGGTCGCCCTAGGGCTGTTATTGGCCAGGGAGTGCAATACACGCTAGCCATTGGCTTACGCAACGATTTTGATGCAATGCAGTTGTGGTACCCCAAAAAAGGGAAAAAAATTATTATCAATACGTCTGACCCTACCAAAAAATTGGTCAATAAACGAGCAATCTTCCCTATAGGGGTTTTTTCTCTAGAGCAACAGTACGATGCCAGTTATGTATTTGTGCCACTGGGTTTTGCTGCCAGCTTATTAGAATACGGTGATCGTCGCACCTCATTAGAAATACAGGTTAAAAAAGGAGCCTCTATCCAAAAGGTAAAAGCACGCTTAAAAAAAGTATTAGGAAAAAAATTTAAGGTATTAGATCGTGATGAGCAACAGGCGAATTTGTTGAAAGCCATACAAGTAGAAAAGTTATTTGTATATGTTACATTGTCTTTCATCCTGCTGGTAGCTTCTATCAATATCTTTTTCTCGTTGATGATGCTCATGATCGACAAAAAGAAAGACATTGCAGTATTATTGTCTATGGGGGCTACCCCCAAGACCATCCAACGTATCTTTATGATGGAAGGAGGGATTATCGCATTTTCTGGGGCCATTATCGGGTTAATCATTGCCGTTTCGTTGGCGTTGGCTCAGCAAAAATATGGCTTTATCGGAATGGGTACTTCCACCACTGTCGTAGAGGCTTATCCTATTAAACTCAAGGCGATTGACTTTGTATTTACAGGTTTTACCATCATCTTAATTACTTTCCTCGCAGCTTATTACCCTTCTCGCAAAGCCTCAAAAATCGACCTGAAAGACAATCTAACTTAGAGTATTTTGGAGCAGGGAACAAGGAGTAATTTATACTTGTTCCCTGCTCCATATCTATGTTCTCTCAAAAACTACGGAGCCAATCGTACAATTTTCCAGGTTTCTCCTTCTTTAGTATACTGCAAACGATCGTGCAAACGACTGGCACGACCCTGCCAAAACTCAATCTGAGACGGTTTTAAACAATAGCCACCCCAATGATTGGGCTTAGGTATATCTTTGCCTTCTAATTCTTGGGTTTTAGCCTGTACTTGTTGTTCCAGCGTATCACGACTGTTAATTTCTTTGCTTTGAGGAGAAACCAAGGCTGAAATCTGGCTCCCTCTTGGGCGACTTTTGAAATAATCTTCCGAAAGTTGAGGGTCTACCTTTTCTATAATACCTTCTATTCTTACTTGACGCTGAAGTGCCTGCCAAAAAAAGGTAATACACCCATAAGGGTTTTCGGCGAGTTCTTGCCCTTTACGACTATCATAGTTGGTATAAAATACAAAACCCTCTTCATTGGTGCCTTTTAGGAGTAAAATTCTACCAGAAGGCTTCCCGTCTTTATTAGCAGTGGCCAAGTGCATTACTGTGGGTTCGGGTACGTCAGCTTCAATGGCTTGTTCTAACCAATGGTTAAACTGAGCAATTGGTTGGTCATTTACTTTCCCTACATCCAAAGTATCTAAAGTGTAGTCAGTGCGTATTTGGGATATTTTTGCAGAATTGTCCATAAATATGTAACTTTAAAATTGTTAGGAATTAAACCTAAAAACCTATTTATTTGCTTTACCAAAACACTTAATCTCGTGTAAGTTTGAGTCGCAAATAAGTTTCGATTATTTAAAACAATACTGTCAAATATCATTGTTTTTTACAAATAATTATAACTATTCAGTATTCAATTAAGAATAACAAAACTTGAAGCCCTGCACTCTTGCGACGCACTAACCATTTATTGGTTTTACAATTATTGTAAGTTAAATTATGAGTACCGAAAACGAAGAAGTAAAAGCTACTGGTGATTCTAATCAAGAAAACAACCAACCAACCAAC
>DMXI01000602.1 GCA_003483885.1 Microscillaceae bacterium | reverse complement strand
TGGTGGTTTTGAGCAAGGTAGGCGCAGCAATGCCCACCCCTCCCACATAGCCCACATTTTCGTCTACAAAATATATGCTACGCAAATCACGGGTGGTACCGCTGTTTAATTTTGTCCATTGAGCTTGGCCTAAAAATGGAACCAATAAAATGCTCCATAACAGGAATAGTTGAGTGACTGGTTTTTTCATTGATTTATAGTTTTATGATTTTTCAGCACATGAGATGAAGTTCTTTATCAAGTTTGCCCACCTATGTTGCTTTTTGGTACATTAGGCTTTTTTGATTCATGATTGGCAAGTATTTCTTGCTTTTGGTCATCTATGATGCTCAAAGTTCCATAGCAGCCTTCATACAATCAATCACTGGTTATGTTATTTTGGAATAAGCTTATGCTCTTTTGGAATAGTTGGATTGGATTCGTGAAAAATCAAAAAAAGATCCGGTAAGTTGCCTACCGGGTCTTTTTTCTAATTAAACTGTACCTGATTAATTTTATAGCGTTTTTCTTTATCATCAGCGAGTTTTTCCAGTGCATATGCTCGATGTCTTATCCCCCTGATTTTTTTGCTCTCTGCTGCAAATTTTCGGCAATTGGTCAGGTCATGTAGTAAGTAGTGCCCGAGCGCCAGGTTGTAGTGAAGCATTCGGGTAATACGATCATTTACTCTGGCTTTTCGTTTTTTGACATTGGACTCGGTTAGTGCTTTTTTCCAGATTTTAATGGCTTCTTTTAATTTGGTAGTACTGGTTTCTGTTTTTTTCTCGTTCAAAGCATCTATAGCCTCATTGGTCAAGTCATAGGCATTTTGTACATCAGGTAGCCTGTCTCCTTTTCCTTTTACTTTACCTACTCCAAGCGAACGTTCTACTTCTATTTTTCTAAAATTACTATTAAAATCATTCGTGATTTGCTTAAAAGTACTTCTTAGGGCTTTCCCTCTCCATTGACGAATGGGTCCTTTCATTCCGGCCGTTTTGTAATTCTTCCAGGCTCCTTTCGAGGTACCACTTTCCCTGATTTCTTCTTTAGCCGAATCGAAGGTTTTTCCTTTCAAAAGAGTTTGGTTGGTTCTATTATTATGAAATTCATAGTTTACGATAAAAGTATAGCTAGCTTCTACATAGTAGGCGGTTCCTACCACTTTCCCTTGCCTGGTTTTTTTTCGTTTTTTCAGCTCTTTTTGGATGTTTAATCCTCCTTTAGGGATATTTATTTTCAAAGTAATATCCGGGTTTTCTTCGTCCATCTTCAGTTGATCATTCGCAATTAGCAATGCATCTCTCTTTGGCGCACTGACCACACTAGAGTGCGCATTTTCTATCACTACCTTAAAAGTCTTTAAGTCTCCCGGAAACGCTTGTAATGGGTATTGAATCTCTTTAAACTTCACTGGCACATACTGATCATTGGGTTTCCGTTGAGCAAATGAGATACTTGTGGTAAGCACAAATGCTAAAAACAAGGGTAAATATTTCATAATTTTAATAAGTTGTTATAAATACTAGCAGAAATCAATGCTGAATCGTTGAGTTACTTTATTGGTAATATTCGCCAGCATACATTGTCCCTTAGTGCACCATCAAGGTTTTCTTACGTCTGACTTGAAAACAATTTTGATATTACCAAAAGTAGAATTGAAGAAAGAAACAGCACGATTTTTATTGCTGATAAAGATTAACTATGCACAAAATTCTACACCAACCCCAAAACAATCAATCGCTGGTTATGTTATTTTAGAAACTACTTATACTATTTTAGAATAGTTGAGGCAACCAGAAAGGCAATTCAGATCAACCCAAATCTTCGCAAAAGCTACGCGTAGCAAATTACATTTCTCTTCTGAAATCTTGCAATAAAAGGCACATTGGAAATAAAAGGTAAAAAAACGCTCAAATAATTCCCTACACGCCTAGTACTTTTGTGTATACAATCACCCCAGGTTACGAACAAATTATTCTTCAAAGGGAATACTAGATATATTACTGATTAACAAAGCATTATAAGAACTATGGCAGGCACTCCCTCAAGCCCATTTATAACAGAATGTACTGTAGAGCGAACACTCGTTCGTAAATTCTCAAAAGTAAATCTATATAAAATTGGTTGGTCAGAACTCCCCCAATACACACAATTTGTATTTGACATTTATCGAAATACCGTCACTGACGAAAAGCCTTGGGACTTAACTCAGGAAGACTTGGCTACTATGTATCGTGAGGATCAAACCTATTTTCCTCATTCGGTTTATTTTGGTTTTATGAATAGCAATTACGAACTGGTAGGCACAATGAAGGCCACTCAAAAAACCGACTTGGTGCTCTTACCTGCCGAAGTGGAATATGGCATTGATATAAAACAATTGAGTAAGGCTTTTCACACTAACCCAGATAATATCTGGCATTGTGGCCGACTCGCCGTAAACAAGCAAAAAGCCAAGATAGCTGGTGTTGGCTCTCGTAGTTTGTTTTTAGAACTCTTGTTTCAATCTTTCCAGCACATTACCCGCCGCCCAGGGGCTATCTTTTTGGCTGAGGCTGACAAACGGGTATATGACTTGTTTCATTTGGTGGGCGTTCCTATGCAGCAAATTGCCAAAGGAAAAACCTACCTGGGTTCAGAAACCTATCCTGTTGTTATTAGCCACGAAGGTATGCTCGCCTGGTTGGAGCATTATACTTGCCATTTAGACCAAGTCTTGAGGAAATCTTCCTCATTTTGTTCTTGGGATTAATGCAGACCACTCATCGGTTTTAATGAATCCTTTTGCTTACGATGAATGGCATCATGAGAAGAAAAAGTACCATACTTTCGCCATCTCTTAATCGCTTTTTCAAATTCTACCAATCCATACAAAAGAGCACTTAGTGCCAACACTACTACCCAGGACTTAAGCCCAATGGGTGCTGTACCAAACACTTGGTTCATAAAAGGCACATATATGAACAACATTTGCAGACTCACCATAACCAATACCCCTACAATGAGCCAGGGATTGGTAAAGAAGCCTATTTTGAATTGAGAAAACTCTAGCGAACGAGTATTGAAGAGGTAAAACAACTCTCCAAACACAATGATATTGACACATAGCGTTTGGGCTTGCTGAGTACTGGCACCCATTCCAATAGCAAACTGATAGGCCGCATATACGCCCGCCACCAATAAACCACTGACCCAAAAAATCCGCCAAGTCAATGATTTGGTAAGCAATGGCATTTTGGGGTTGCGAGGAGGGCGCTGCATCACATCAGGTTCTAAGGGTTCAAACGCGAGCATAGAACCCAGGAAAATAGCCGTGGTCATATTGATCCACAAAATTTGTAATGGAGTAATGGGCAAGGCCAGCCCCAACATGGCGGCTATCAAAATAACCACCCCTTCAGTAATATTGGTCGGCAATGTCCAGGTAATAAACTTCACTAAGTTGTCTAATACCCTCCGCCCTTCTTCTACTGCGGCTTTAATGCTGGAAAAATTATCATCGGTAAGAATAATATCAGCTGTTTCTTTGACTACTTCGGTGCCTGTAATCCCCATCGCTACGCCAATATCGGCTTGGCGTAATGCTGGAGCATCGTTTACTCCATCTCCTGTCATCGCTACAATATGCCCTTCTCCTTGCAAAGCCCTTACCAGTGCCAGTTTTTGACCGGGACTCACTCTGGCAAACACTGTTTTCTCCTGAGCGGTATGTACCAGTTGGGCTTCGTTTGCCTGGCTCATTTCCGCTCCAGTTACTTCCGTATTTTCCAAATTTCCATTGGCCAGCCCCAGTTTTTTGGCAATGGCGGCAGCAGTTCTTACATGGTCTCCTGTAATCATTTTCACCTCTATACCAGCTGACTTACAAGCCGATATGGCCGATATGGCTTCTGGGCGAGGTGGGTCAGCCATTGCCTGTAACCCCAAAAAAGTGAGCCCTTCTTTGACATCACTATGGTTAATTGTTTTGGTAGCATTAGGCAACTCTTTACGGGCAAAAGCCAATACTCTTAAGCCTTCTCCTCCAAATTCATTGACCCGGCGGTGAATTTCCTGATAATTAACCGGGCGAGTTTGGTGATTCCAATCCAGTGAATTGGTGCAGGCGGCCAACACCTTCTCAACTGAACCTTTGACGTACATCATTGGAGCACTTGCTTTGGTCCGATGCAGGGTAGCCATATATTGATATTCTGATTCAAATGGGATTTCATCTAATCGTGGCAGTTGCTCTTGCTGCTCCTGAAGAATCAACCCTCCTTTGAGCGCTGATGTAAGCAAGGCTCCTTCAGTTGGATCACCCTCCAATTGCCAGTTTTGTACTTGCTCAAGCAAGCGAGCATCATTGCAAAGCAAACCTGCTCGTAACAACTCCATCAAAGCCTTATATTCTTGCCCTTTGATAGGGTCTGATTTTTCAGCGGTGGCCCCCTCCAGGGTAAAATGCCCCAAGGGGCGATATCCCTCACCGCTTACGCTGAATGTTTGACCGCCTGCCAGTACTCGTTGCACCGTCATTTCATTTTGAGTTAAGGTACCGGTTTTGTCAGAACAAATCACGGTAGTACTTCCCAGTGTTTCTACTGCAGGTAACTTTCGGATAATCACTTTTCTTTTAGACATGCGTGATACCCCAATGGCCAAAGTAATGGTAACTACGGCGGGTAAACCTTCGGGAATGGCTCCTACCGCCAACGCTACTCCCTCCAACAACACTTCGCTCAATTCTTTGCCTCGCAAAATACCCGCAGTAATGGTGAGTCCTGCCAGTACCAAAATAATCCACAGCACAAAGCGACTAAACCCTGCAATTTTTTGGGTCAACGGAGTCGCCAATATATCCGCCGAAGAAATCATTTCGTTGATTTTGCCAATCTCGGTATCGTCTCCCGTGGCTACCACCAGGCCAGTGGTTACCCCGTGGGTAATCAAAGTAGACGCATAGGCCATATTGGAGCGATCAGCCAACACGGTATTTTTCTCCAAAGATTTCACTTGTTTTTTAGCCGGAATGGATTCCCCAGTCAGCGCCGATTCATCTACTTGAAACTCTCGTGCCTGGATCAAGCGCACATCGGCAGGTACCCGATCTCCAGCTTGCATCCACACAATGTCTCCTGGCACTAGCTCCGCTACAGGTATCAGTTTTTTGCCTTCTTCTCGTAGTACAGTGGTGGTAGCGTTTAGAGATTTAGAAAGGGATTTGATGGCCTTGAGGGCTTTTACTTCTTCCAGAAAACCAATCACGGCATTGATCATGACCACCAAAAAGATGACCGTCATCTCTACCCATTCTTGCAGCAAGCCCACGCTAATACCTGCAATGATAAGGATATAAACCAAAGGCTGGTGAAATTCTTTAAGAAACAGGTGTAACATACTCTCTCCTTTGGTTCGAGTGAGCACATTCGAACCATAAGTAGTGGTTCTACGAGCGGCTTCTGATTCGGTAAGGCCGGTTTTACTGTTGGTTTTCAGCATTTTAACTGCCTCTGTAGCAGTCATTAGGTGCCAGTCGGTTTGTTTATTCATTCGCTTGGGGTCGTTTTTTTAGTCCACAGTTGACGGTCAACCGTCTACTGTTGGAAGTAAGAGTGGTTTTATCAGGAAATTTAGTGCCTATGATGACATCTCTCAGGCTACGATTTACTACATAAATTGCTGGAAAAACCTGATAAAAATCATTGAATGGTAGCTTTTTGACTACCAATTGGGAGGAAACAAGATCGAATTGAAATGTACTAAGTTTTGGAGGGTAAATGGGGAAAGTTTTTTGAGGAATTTAATGATTTGGTAATACCTACCGTACAAAAACTAAAAGCCAAATACTTTTAGTATTTAGCTTTCATTAATATATCCAACGATGAGTCGGGTTTGTTGTCTTTTTCTTTTTGACTCTTGTTTGGGGGGTCTTTGCGGCTCAAATAGGCATTGATAATGGCAGTAACTAAACTGATACTGCTGATTGCCAAACTTGCAATTTCGAAAGTGCTCATAGTGTGATCTGTTTAACGGTTTACTTTGACAGAAGTGCTTTTCATTTCTTTTTTGTGCCCTTCGCTTATACAATGGTAATGTTCCGCCGCTTGCGGACAAATCATATAAAAAATATTTTTTTTCTGAATTTTGTCCTCTTTTCGTAAAAAACTTCCATTGTATATTCGATGGCAATCAATAACCATCCAAGCTTATATTACCCTTAAACCAACAGGACAGATGAATGAACACAACTTTATAAAAGCGCTTTCAGAGGATGTATTGATGCGTTATACGTTTTTAAAACTTTTTTGGAGAACTGATTTACCCGAAGAGGTAAGGCTGGCCGAGTCGGAAGAAATTGTGATGGATGCCTGGAATGTATTTTTCAAAAAAATGGATAAATACGCTCATTTATGGGAGCATCGAGACCAGCCCGATAGCCGAAGACAGATTATTTATGTGATGAAAAACATTATCGGAAATAAATGCTCAGATTGGTTGCGCAGCAAAAAATATTTTCTCAAATATAAGAATGATTCCGCGGAGCGGGTGGTCTTTGATCAGCTATTGAACGCTGAAGAACCATCAGCGCCCAGCGATCGGGAATTGCTCCAAAACTCAGAAATATACCTTGCCGAAAAAGGACTTAAGCCCAAAGATTTACATTTTATGATGTTTCACTTGCAAGGTATTGTGGAGGGCTATAGTAAGGATGAATTGTTGGCTTTGTGGAATAAGGGATTGCAGAAAACCATCACTTTGGCGGCTTACAACAAAAAACTCCAACGCATTCGCCAGTTGATTGAGAAAAAAGGAGGCAAAAGACATGACTTGTATTTTATTTTCATTTTTCCCGCCGAACTTTCGGTCAGTTTTGGCCAACAGGTCGAGCGATTGGGCAACAATCATTCTTCATCTGATGTACAGCCACCAAACACGGTTTCTATGCTTAGGAAAATTTCATACCTCAAGGTGGCCTGTCTATCGGCCATTACGATGGTATTGACAGGGGCTTCTCATTCGGGGAAAACGCTGGAACAAGTCCCGGAAACAGTCTCAAAACAGGAAAAGGTATGGATCGAGTTGCCTAGGGAGCTTCCAAAAGCTGTAAAAACTGCTCAGTATACGCTCGAGCCTAAACGAAAGATTACGGACCGCAAACCGAAACTAAAGTCGCCTGAAGAGATTCATGTTGATATTAACCATTTGGATTCGCATCAAGATCAAAATTTAAAGCCTTTAGTTGGGCTTGACGTTGCATCTGTTCTACTTAAATCTAAGCCAATTGAACCTGAAAACCAAGGTTTTAAAATTGCTGAAATTCAAGCGATTAACTTAAATCCGCAGACAGTAAGTATTTTTGAGACCAATGGCGACTGGCAAAGGAAACTAGCAACCATTGAACCGCTGAAAAATTCGTATGTACGTCAAGAAAAGCGTTATCAAAAATTAGATATCAAAGTAGCAGAATTTATTGCTAAGTATAGAAACAAAGAAAGACAAATAGGAAATAGTAATAGTAAGGGAAAGCACGGTAACAATAAAATTAGCACAAAAGCCAATAGGTTAAGAAAAGGACAAGGCACAAGCAAAAAAGACAAAGTTCGAAACCGAAGACTTGCCCAACGTAAACGTAACCAAGCTCGAAGACGCGGCAGAAAAGTAGTCGCCTGGAGAAAGGAAATGCGGGAGGCCAACAAGGAAATGCAAAAGCTACAAAAAGAGGCCATTAGGAAAACTTTGGTTTTATTGGTGGGGAACACCCATGAATACAAAACGCTAGGTACGGTAAACCAATTGAACTGGAAACAAGTAGAGGGCGTGATGGTGGGCTTTGCGCTACCCAAGGCTCCCAAAGAGCAATTGTTGTTTAATTTGTACCAATACGATAAAAGCGCGGATAACCCCAAACAACTATTGGTAAATGCTACCCTACAAGCCGATGCCCAAGGGGTAGTCAAGCAGTTTGTGCCTTTGAACCAGGATTTTCTTTTGGGTAAAAAGGGGCATTTTATCATTGAAATTACCCTCAAGCCTAAAAAATATCGAGAGAAAAGGCTGATCAGTCGTTCCTTTCAGGTAGGTAAATAACCTTTCAAAACATCTTTAGCCATCATAAGCCAGGAAACATTTCTTGGCTTTTTTTATGTCTATTTTGGTTGGGGTAAACCTGAAATTGTACTCCTGAGTCCTAATTAACTTCGTTGAGTTAAGCAAAGCTATAGCTTCGGTTTTTTGTTCAAGATACATCAATGGAGATGAGCACTCAAGTAGGCGTATTGTCACCCAGAGCACCGCGAAGGGTCTGCTTGTTGGACTCGTTTTTATTCAGATACTTCGCTGCGCTCTGTATGACAAGCAAGATTTCTACAACTAAATACATGCAACTGATACTCCTCTAACTAACAATCAGAGTTTTATACAGAAATATCATCAGTACGACAAGAAGAACCGATGACCTGCTTGCATAAAACATTAGCTATCAGTGATTTACATTTTAGAACACAGATCGTACGGATTCAACAAATTATCACAGATTTTTCTGTGTTTATCCGCCAAATCTGTATAATCCGTGTGCTAATTACGTCATCTCCCTTGGTGTATTCCCCGATAAATCGCAGGTTTTCAATCTTGAACATCAAGAACCGAAGTAAATCAAGCCTCAGCAAGACCATCATTCACCCCATTCCCACTGATATTTCCTACTTTTTTTACTCGATAAAAGAAAAAAATTAAAAAATTTCCGCTTTTTGTCCGAAAACGGAAAAAAACTTCCATTCCCTAATTGAAGCCTTTAGGAGTAGGCTGGCAAAAGGGAGCAAAAAAAATTAAAAAATATTCCGCCTTTTGTCCGCAAGTGGAAAAAAACTTCCATTACCCTAATAGAAGACCACAAGCACAGGCAGATCCCCAGAGCCAAGAACGCTCTCCATCAATAAGTATGGGCACACAAGAAATAACCGAAATATCTTTAAAAACTGATACAACGAAATATCTCAAACACAACTGTTATGTCAAAGGAATACGAATTCATCAACGAACTAACGCAGACTCAATTATTGCATTACACCATGAAAAAGCTCTACAAAGGAGCGAACAATGATGCCAAGCTTCAGGAATGTGAAGACATTGTGGTAGAAGCTTGGGAGTCTTTTTTGACCAATGACAAATACACCCAATTATGGGAAAACCGCACTGTGGCTAACAACGCCCAGCAAATTGTAAACATTCTCAAAAAGATCATCTTTTTTAAAATTACCGATCGGGTAAAGGGCAAAAAGGACTTTTTGAAACAACACAACAGCGATTACAATCGCACAGACACGGAGATTTTGGATGATATGCCTACCTCTCAACAACCAGAGGACAAGGCCGTTACCCTGGCCAATGCTTTTGAGTACCTAAAAGCCAACAAACTCAAGCAAAAAGACATCACTTTTATGATGTTTTACATCGAGGGTACCCTGGATGGGTACGATACCGAGGCACTGGTGAAAAACTGGAACCAAGTACAGGGAAAGTCCATTAGCAAAGACTCCTACGAAAAACATCTCAGGCGAGTCAGGAAGAAACTCAAGAAGGAAAACGAAGATCAAAAATTTTATTTCATCATTTTTGGCGTACACCATAAAGGACAAGCTACCGACTTGACTCAAAATCCTCATGCAAATACTTCTGAAACGATTACCCTGTCTCCTCAAAGCCAGGAAAGAATCAAAGCTTTGGCAAACCATATCCGCCCATTGGCTCCTACCCATCTATTGGTAAAGCGCCACAGGGCATTGGATAATGTTCTTTTTGCATTGGGGGCATTGCTAGTGGTCATGATGAATGTAACGGATAGTTCTTCTAGACCAGTACATCCTAGTAAACCGTTCCTGGGAGGAGTCAATAATAGTCCGATATCGGTAGAAGTTCAACAAACTAATAAAGACACAGTCTTAGGGGTTTCCTTTGAGCAGGATGCAAAAGACGAAGAAGAAATTGAGGAAGAAGAGGAGCGCTTAAATATAGCAAATGATGAAGAAGAATATGATAGTACCTATGTAGAAGAAGATTTATTAGCTGGTTTGGAAGAAGAAGAAAACCCTTCTACAGAACCTTATGACGATGATTTAGATGTTTCAAACAAGCCTAAGTCAGTATTAAGACAAGCTGAAACATTCAAGGTTGAAAATCTACGAAGTGTTGGTATTCAAATAGCTAATGAAATCCATAATAAAGAAATAACTCCCGAGGTAAAAGAAGCGGAAGCAGATTATTACGAAGCAAGGAACAAGCTTGCTAAGTTATATCGGAAAATAGGTAAAAAACTATCCAAAAAGATGGATTTAAGACCAAGAATTGATAGGAAAACCGGTAACAGACAGAAAAACAGAAATAAACAAGAAAAAATACGAGGGACAAGGCAATGGAGAAAAGCAAGAAAAAGAAAAAAACGAGGCCAAAAAATAGGTAGAAAACAATTCTCAACCCGACAGCAAATTGCTGTTATTCATAGACGTATCACAAAAATACAACAAAAAATTACTCGCCAAACTTTACTCATTTATGGAGAAAAAGAAAATGGTGAATTTGTAAAATTAGATGTAAAAAATACCGCTCGTTTTTCTTCGCAAAAGCTCACCCGTTTGCTAGTTAGCTTTAACATTCCTGGGAGACAACATAAGAAAATATTTTTCTGCATAAAGGTTGGTGATCAGGACTTCATTAATGTGCCTCTACAAACGGATAGCCAAGGAAGAGTGCGTCAATATATTGTATTGAAAAATGTTTTCAACCAGTTAAAGAAAACAAATTTCACCATCAATATTGCTAAAAAACAAAAAGCAAACACTTATCGCTCAGACATCTTTGCCTCTTATAAATTTAGCCTAAAAAATGACCAACAATGAATACACACATACCAGCTTTTTAATCATTTATAAAACCAAAACGTCGCAGCATTATGTTTAACAAAGAGAAGATTTATAACTACTTACAAGCTACCACTAGGGAAATACTACTGGCCTATACCCAAAACAGGCTGTTGGAAGAAAATAATCAGTTGTCTGAAGAATTGCTCACCGAACAAAGTGAAAGCATCGTAATCAAAGCCTGGGAAATATTTCTTACCCGTATGGGGCAGTTGCGGTATTTGCACTATTTCAAATTATGGCAAACCCGTCAGCAGTCTTTGTCCAAAGTGCAGATTATTACACATCTGAAAGGCATTATTTCGCAACAGGTAGCCGAAAACCAAGTAGCACCACCGACCACCAATGACCTGAGCAATACCTACTATAGCTTAGTCCAGGATTATCTAAAAAATACTCCTCTAAACAAAAAAGAGCTGGACTTTATGCAACACCACTTATGTGGCGTGATGCAGCATCATAGCCCTGCGTTATTGATTAGCCATTGGAATCAGCAAAGCAAACACTCGCTTACGCAGCGAAGCTATAATAAGAAGCTTCGAAAAATTAATCGAAAGCTTAAGCAGAACTCAGGGATCGTTTCTCCTTGGTTTATACGTTAAGTTCTATCCTATTTTAACACGCTAAACAAATAAACCTATGAAAGAAATGAATCATGCTACAAGAGGAGTCACGGCATTTGATATTTGTAGTAAAAAAACCATCGAGAAATACGTCAGAGGGAAGTTATCTAATAGAGAATCCAAAAAAGTAGCCGGATTGCTGAGTGCCATCCCCGAGCTGAAAGCCTATGCCGATCGTTTAGAAAATAAACTATCTAAAGAAGGGGCTTTGGCGATGAAGCTAAGCGCTAAGGGAGAAATGAGGTTAACGAATATGTTGGCAAATTTGAGAAAGCAAACCAATGTATTCTTCTTTCCTTTCGTCATCTTTTACCAGGACTTGGCCGATCAGTTTCGCCTCCAAAAAGTGGGGCTCGATCGCGTTTTGTTGGCTTCGGTCGTGGTGTATAGTCTTTTACCGTTTTTCTCTGGTTCTAAAGAGAAGAGTAAAGTTGTTGAAAAAAAGGTGAAGATAAAGATGAGTGAGTCACAAGCTAATAGCAACTATTACATGATGTCTGAGAGAAACAGTGCTGACAAAAGTAGTTTGCCTAAAGAAAACAAAATTACATTTCAGCTACCTAAAAATTCTGATGTATTGACTGATGATATTGATAGTTTAGATTTATATGAGGACTTAGATATCGTGGCTTTATCCGACACAGAACCTGTGACACTCAAACCAATTGAACCCGAAAACCCAAGTTTTAAGTTTGCTGACATTCAAGCTATTAACTTAAATCCGCAAACAGCACAGGCTTTGGAAACCAATGGCGACTGGCAAAATAAGCTAGAAACCATTGAACCACTGAAAAATTCTTATACACGTCAAGAAAGGCGTTATCAAAAATTAGATATCAAAGTAGCGGAGTTTATTGACAAGTATAGAAATAAGGAAAGGGTCATAGGGAATAGTAGTATAAACAAGAAATTTAAGAACAACCAAATAAGTAAAAGAGCCGATAGGGCAAGAAAAGGACAAGGCACAAGTAAAAAAGACAAAGTCCGAAACCGAAGACTTGCTCAAAAACAACGTAACAAAGCTCGAAGGCGAGGTAGAAAAGTAGTGGCTTGGCGAAAAGAAATGCGGGAGGCCAAAAAAGAGATGAAGAGTCTACAAAAAGAGGCCATTACCAAAACTTTGATTTTATTGGTGGGTAATACCAATGAATATAAAAAACTAGATGCAGTGAAGTACCTCACTTGGGAACAAGTGGAGGGCGTGATGGTGGGCTTTGCGTTGCCGAAAGCTCCCAAAGAGCAATTGCTGTTTAATTTATACCAATACGATAAAACCGCGGATAACCCCAAACAGCTGTTGGTAAAGGCTACACTACAAGCTGATGATCAAGGAGTAATCAAGCAGTTTGTTCCTTTGAACCAAGATTTTCTTCTGGGTAAAAAAGGGCGTTTTATCATTGAAATCACCTTGAAACCTAAAAAATACCGCGAAAAAAGACTGGTAAGTCGTTCCTTTCAAGTAGGCAAATAATACGCTTTGAATGCCGGTAAGCCTCGTTTCTTTTGGATACATATTCCTCAAGAGATGGGGCTTTTTTTGTATGCCTAAGTTCCGTTTTTACCAAATTCATTTCGCGTAAATCTAGCTTCCCTCACATATTTTTTGTATAATAGCTATACAAAATATGTTTTTTCACACATAAAGTTGCTATATACAATAATTTAGAAAGTCATTATGACTTTCCAAGAATAAAGAATAAAAAGCCAACCATCCCAATTATAGATTTCTTATGAATGCTTTTTTGATTAAAAACGGCCTGGCGTACGACGGCACTCCTACCCCACCTCGGCAAGTAAATATTTTGGTAGAAAACGGCATTATCCAAGCCATCACCGCCGATGAAATCCCCATCAAAGACGATACTCGCATTATTGATGCTGCCGGAAAATGGGTCACTCCTGGATTTATAGACAACCACACGCATTACGATGGCGAAATATTGGTAGACTCCAGCCTGAGTGAATCGGTGCGCCATGGGGTAACTACAGTAGTATTGGGCGGTTGTTCGCTGTCTTTTGTAACCGCCGATGTAGAAGATTGCTGCGATATGTTTACCCGAGTGGAGGCTTTTCCCAGGGAAATCTTAAACCCCATCTTGGTCAAGAAAAAGAACTGGAACACGCCCAAAGAATGGGTAGCTCACATTGAGTCTTTGCCTATTGGGCCTAACGTGGCGTCGTTCCTGGGGCACTCCGATATCCGCGCGCGGGTGATGGGTATTGACCGGGCCCTAAACAAAGAAGTGCGTCCCTCAACCGAGGAAATCAAACAAATGCAAGCCTACCTGGAAGATGCTTTAGATGAAGGTTTTTTGGGCATCTCGATGCAGCACAACCCTTGGGATAAAATGGACGGACGACACTGGTCTAAGTTGTTGCCTGCGGCTTACGCCAAAGTGAAGGAACGCAATGCGCTAACCAAAATCGTGCGCAAACGAGAGGCTCACTTGCAGGGCGTACCCAACTTGGTAGATCGCATTTCGGCTTTTTGGTATATGAGCCAAAGCGCTTCGTTTTTTCATCGCAAAAAGCTCAAAACTTCGGTAGTGGCCATGATGAACCTCAAGGGTGACCCTTACATTCGCAGCGTCATTAGTTTTTTGGCATCGGTTTTCAACAAAGCTTTTCGGGCCGATTTTCGCTTGCAGGCGTTTCCTTTGCCGTTTAGGGTATTGGCCGAAGGCATGGAACTGGTCATTTTTGAGGAGTTCCCAACTGGGCAGTTGGCCCGCCACTTATCCCGCGATTTGGAAAAACGCAACGAAACTTTGCAAGACCCGGAGTATCGTAAAAAGTTCAAGCGCCATTATCGCAACAAGTTGGCTCCCAAGATTTGGCAAAAAGACTTTGGGGATGCTTACGTGATCGATTCGCCTGATAAATCGATGATTGGAAAATCGTTTGTAGACATTGCCAATGAGCGCAATCAACATCCAGTGGATACTTTTCTGGACATTGTGGTGGAAATGGATAAGGAGATTTTGTGGGAAACTACAGTGGGCAACGAAGACCCCTCGAAGTATAAAAAGCTCTACAACGACAAAAACGGGATCATTGGTTTTGCCGACTCGGGAGCTCATATCAACAATATGGCTTTTTATAACTTGCCCATTCGGATGCTGCGCTATGTAAAAGCGGCCGAAGAAGCAGGGCAACCTCTAATGCCGATGGAAAAGGCCATTTGGCGACTGACCAAGGAGAATGCGGATTTCTTTAACCTGGACGCTGGACATTTGGCGGTAGGCAAACGAGCCGACATTACCATTCTCAATCCTGAGAAACTAGACGATCAGGTGCACGAATACCACGAAGCAGACTTCTTGGAAGACCAAACTCGGTTAGTAAACCGCAACGATGAATTAGTAAACTTGGTGATGATCAATGGGAAAATTGCCTGGGAAAATGGGGTGTTCAATGAGTCTTTTGGGCAAGAGACCTACGGGCAGTTTTTACGCGGAAAGCATGTGTATCCAGCCCGTTCGCAATCTCGGCAAACTGTAGCGAAAAGCGCAGAAAATGAGGCGGCGTTGACTTGATAAGGAACAAGGCAAAGGGAACAGGGATCAATGTCTTGTCCTGATATATCTTTACAGTACAAATTGTAACGATATGAAAAAGAGTACAAAATATATCCCTTACTCATCCCCCTCCATCGGTTATAGTGAGAGCTTTAAACGCCAGGTGGTGTCCGAAATAGAGCGAGGGTTCTTA
>DMXI01000499.1 GCA_003483885.1 Microscillaceae bacterium | reverse complement strand
TCTTTACGAATATCCTGGTAAGCAGTGTGTAATGCCTTCGCAGCATCTACCTCAGATGCGAATTTTTCCATGTACATTTAGGTTCATATCCCACCCTTTGTTTACAATATTATTGGGTAGGTTGGTTTAACAATAGTTTATATGTAAGCTAAAATTAAAAATAATGATAGAAAACCAATAAATACTAATAAAATCCTGCTTTATTTTAAAGTTTATCATTTTTTTAACAGGCTGCAACCTTGATACTTAGGGATAATTTTTATCGCAAAATCACCTTTATTTTTATCAAACCAGTTTGCGATTATTGAAGGGATTCTGCTATTCCAAAACCTCCTGATATACTCTGATAACTCTATCTAAAACCTTGTAATGGAATCCTGACTTACTCCAACAGCAACAATGCCTGTAATCAGGCTCACTATTATCCCACATATGGTGATAGCATTCCTCATTACAGGCATTGTTTATAGTTGTTGATCAATTGTTAACCTGGTCAATTATTCAGCACATTACAGTCTTTGTAGGCTTTATCAATCTGAATAAACATTTCTCCTTTTACTCGATTAAACCATTTATTAATGGCTTTAGCCTTTTTCTCATTGAGTGCTGCATTATAAATCTTCTGATAATCTTTTGCAAAAGCGGCGTTGTGCCCAGGGACTTTATTTTTGAAGTAAATAATCCTTACCGCAGTTTTACCATCATTGGTACGATAAGACTGAGGTTTTGTGATCCCTCCTACTTTCATAGTATCCAATGTTAAATATAGATATGAGTCCAAATCTTTTACTACAATCTGGGTCGTTCCAGTTACCGGGCTAGTCAAAATACCCGCATTCCCCGCAGTGAGTTTATCATCTGAATATTCTTTAGCCGCCTTGGCAAATGAGAGACTATCATTCAAAATCATAGTGCGGAGGCTATCCAAAAGCTTGCTGGCTTCGGTTACATCTACCAACGAATAATCTGGCTTCATAAATATATGACGAGTATTAAATTCGTTTCCACGACGATCTAATAATTGAATGACATGAAACCCTAATTGAGACTCTATCACTTTTGAGATTTCGCCCTTTTTCAAACGAAAAGCAGTTGCCTCAAACTTAGGTACAAATACCCCCCTGGTTTGCCAGCCTAAGTTTCCTCCTTTTTTGGCACTTCCATAATCTTCCGAAAACTCTTGCGCTAATGGTCCAAACTCCTCTCCTTTTATCAAGCGTTCTCTGATTTTTTCGAGCTTTTGACGAATTTTCATTTTTTGCTCCTTGGTAGGTTCAGGTATGCGCACAATGTGCCCTACTTCTACTTCGTCCTGAAAATAAGGAAGGCTATCTTTAGGTATATTTTTAAAGTATTGTTTTACTTCTTTGGGTGTAATTTTTACATTTTCAGTAATTACACTATTCATCTTTTGTACGGTCAGCTGCTCCTTAAGTATATCACGAATATCTTCTTTGATCTGATCCATTGTTTTGCCATACAGTTTTTCTAACTCTGCCTGACTTCCGTCTGCTTGCTGAATTAGCAATGCAATACGACGATTAAGTTGATCCTCTACTTGGGCATCACCCACAGTTACCGAGTCAATATCGGCCTTGGCCAGCAGCATTTTGTTAATGACCATGTCCTCCAATATTTTACATTTTAGTTTAGGGCCGGGGGTGGTCTGACTTCTGGAAATAATATTTAAATATTGAGCCTGCAAATCCGACTCTAACACAATGTAGTTGTTCACTTTAGCGATAATTTTATCTACTAACTTCCCCTCTCCTTGTGCTTGACTTTGCATTGAACCTACCACCAACAATAGTAGCAAGGCTGTGCTCAAACTATATTTTAAAATTGACTTGTGCATGATTTTTTGCATTTAATAAATTTTAATCTTTTTAGATTTTTGCGCCTTTTTCAATAAGTCCTCCTCTAATTTTTTAATTAACTGCACTTTACGCTTTTGCAAAATTAACTCCACTACCCTGGACTTGGCAAATTCGAAGGGCGCTTCCTGATTAACCAATTTGAAATCTCGTGTTTTGAGATAATACACATATTGTCCATCTTGACGGCTCACAGGCTGTATTTTACTCAAATTCAGTAAATTTACTTTGTTGCCCATTTCCATAAATGGAGTACTCGCTATAAGGGTTTCCAAGGCAACCCAAGTGCTATCTTTTAAATGATAAAATTCAGCCGACTTTACACAAAAATCTCTCAAATTTTGAATACGCTTGGCTCCCTTATCCAACAATAGGCGATTGATCTTAATACTTGCCAAAGAATCTCTCTGGATACTAGCCAAAGGTATTTTAAGAAAAACTCCTTGTATAATATTCTCTTTTAGTTTCAGAAGCTCTTGGTGACTCTTTAGATAAGTCTCTATTTCTTCTTTTTTGACCGTCGTATCCAGTTTTTCTATCACGTACTGCTTCTCGAGCGAATAACGCAACAGATCATATTCAAATTGTTGAACTTTTTTCTTGATTTCGGCCTGGTCTACTTGGCTTTGCTCTCGGGCTTCATTCAACACTAGTTCTCTTTTTACCCAAGAATCAATGTAGTTTTTAATCAATCCCACGCTATCCTTAGGGTTCATTCCTGGGATTGTAAGTCCTTGCAGCTCATCTTCATATAGTACCGATTCACCTACTTGGGCTACCTTTCTGGATTTCGTTTTGTCTTTACTTCCATCGTTGCCACTCAATAGGTTACAGCCAGTAAGCCCTACCAAAAGACTTAGGCTAAGTTGAAAGACCACTATTTTTATATTGGAGAAATGTACTCTCATGCGATCTTATCCTCTATTTTTGTCCTACCAATTGATCTATTACTTTTTGGTTGATTTGAACAGGATAAGATTTTCTTAACCCTTTGATCCACTCTTGCTCTAAGTGGTTCTGATAATGAGTGATTACTTTGCCTCGGGTTTCATTGTATTGCTTTAGTCTGGAAGGTAACACCTTATCAATTATCACGTATAAAATCCGATCCTTGTCACGTAGTTGTGTTTCTCCTTTCTCCCAGGTTACTTTATTCAAAATTGTGTTGGTACCTTTTTCAAAAACACCATCAGTAATTTTAATATTCAATGGATTAGTAAGGTTCAACTCAATCGCCAAATCTTTCTTATCAGCAGAATAAAAAGCGAACTCTAATCGGCGATTCCTTTTTCTGTTTCTGATAGATACTGGCTTCGATTTTTTGTAATCCTTGGTAATAATACGATCGATACCTACTCGCTGTCTCAACAAAAACTCTAAAGCTTTTTGTAAACGTTCACTGGAAAGTTTGTCTTCTTCGGCAGGGTCTACATGGCCAGAAATTTCAAGTCTATATTGACGGTTACGCTTTAAAATATTGACAACTCTCAACAAAGCTTTTTCAGCGTTGCTGTTCAAATTGCTCACATTTTTGTCAAAATATAAATTCTTCGCTTTGGTCTTGGTAACCAGATAGCGAGTTTGTCCCAAACGTGATTTAAGCTGATTTAACACTTGTTCGTTAGCAATGCTATAGATGGTAGCTTGAGCGCGTTCTTTCCAACGATAGTTTTCTCGCTGCCCCTCAAAAAACTTTCGGGCTCCAGTGGTATCCATAATGGCTTTATTCCATACGTTGTCGTTCATCATTTGAAACAACATCATACCCTCCTTATATTCTTTCACCAACATTTTATAATCCTTGTACTTTACCTCAAGGTTATTGCGCTCGAAATCTATAGTACTAAAATCAATAAACTGTTGGAAAAGTAACTGCATATAATGCTTTGGATTCTTAAGATTTGCCTTGGGCACTTGCTTCGCCATTACAAAATCAAAGAAATCTTTTACTATATATCCTTTTTTGAGCTTGAGTACTCGGTCTTCGAACCTAACAACCACCTCATTGAGCAATGGATCATTCTTGTCATACTTCCAGGCACCTTTTAGTAGTGAAGCATTTGCTTTGGCAGTAGCTCTATCTACCACTCTGGCATCCATGCTAAAGTTATTCAGCCTTTTGAGTTTTCCTATAAATGATTGTTGTGTTACCTTTAAGCGAGAATCCTTGGCAACCTTCTGACGAATGAAAGGCTCCATCTTCCCAAATGATTCCACGGTACGTTTTTTTACTAGTTTGATGATATGCCAACCACTGTAAGGAGTATAAATAGGCTTAGAAAAATCTCCTACCTCGTTTAATTGAAAAGCGGCTTGTTCAAATTCTGGAATTGCTTCACCAATGCCAAACTCAGGAAGCACTCCACCTTTGTCTTTGGAAGGTTGATCTTCTGAAAACTGGCGACATAGTTTTTCCCAAGTTTCTCCTGCTTCCAGACGTTCGTAAATTTTATCAATTTTTCGCTTTGCCTCTATCGAGTCTTTAATAGAGCTTTTGGGAGGAGAGATAATCATAATATGGGCAGTTTGAATCTTGCCACTGGCATTGCGGCGATCGGTCACTTTTAAGAAATGATAACCAAACTTGGTGCGCAACAGATCAGAAATAGAGCCTATTTGGGTGTTGTAAGAAGCATTTTCAAAAGGATATACCATTTGCAATGCAGTAAAATAGCCAATGTTTCCTCCTTGCTTGGCAGAAGGTCCTTGTGAATGTTGAGTTGCTACTTGCTCAAAGTTCTCTCCTTTGAGCACACTATTACGCAATTCCAGGATTTTGTTGTAGGCAACAATCGTATCTTGAGGTTCGGCTTCTTTGTCTACTTTTACCAAAATGTGAGAAACCCGTACTTCTTCTTTTAAACGATTATAGGCCTCTCGTACCAACTCTTCTACTTTGGCTTTATCGGTGAGGTAGGGTTTGGCCAATTGTTCGCGATAGGTTGCCAATTCTTTGTTAAAGGCTACGCTCGTATCTACCCCAGCTTTTTGAGCAGCTAGTATTTTTAGTTTAAACTTGATGTATAAATCCAGATAATTTTCAATGCTATTACGTGTATAAGCACTGTCCTTATCCTTCAGACTTTTTTCGTATGTATACTTAAAATCCGATACATAAATGGGATTAGACCCCAGTGTGGCAATTACTTTAGATTGACTACCTGTTGTATTTTTTGTAGTAGTACAGCTTACCAAAGCCACACCCAAACCCAAAACATACAATCCCGCCTTGGCAAAAACACTATATTTAAACATAATAAAATCTAGCTTTTGGTCTGTTGGCAAATATGACCACAATTTTACGGATTTTTTGTGAAAAAAAACTCGATTTATAATGAGTAATAAATACTTTAACAAAAGTAATAGTTTCTGAGAAAAGTATATTTTGAGGAGTAATCAGGCAGCGAAAAGAGAAATAATCAGAGGTAATCGTTTGTGAGTTTTAGTAATCATCAATCAACCAGCAGCAATTTTCTTAGTCATGCGCCAAACACTTCGTTGGTCTTCTACTGCCACCTCTACCGAATCCATGATACGGTTTACCAACATAAGCCCTACGCCACCTTTACGGCGTTCTTTGATAATATTGGCAATTTTGGGCTCTTTGTATTCCGCCATATTAAAATTATCAGCATCCTTATCAATAATTTCAAACAAAAGCTTCCCGGACTGGTCCTCAATATTAATTTCTAAAAAATAGTTGGGATCACAGTTATGAGAATAGATAATTAGATTGGAACAAACTTCATCAACTGCCAACACTAATTGATTCACCTCTATTTCTGATAAGGATAAATTGCGCAATACTACTGTGACAAACTCTCTGATTAGTCTTAAATTATCCCTTACACAATTTACTTTATAGTAATGAACCATTATTACTTACGATTATAAATGCTCAAACAAATAATACTTCAGATGCCTACTGAATAAATAACAACAATAGTTCAAATTTTATTTTACCTCTTTGTTTTTGCTTTCTTTAGCCTCTTGCTTGGTATCCAGAATCTGTAATAGTTTGTCCAAGCCCAATATTTCAAATACATTTTTAACCTTAGGACTCAACCCAAACAAGGCAAAGCAAATTTCTTTTTCTTTGAACTCCTCAATATGTGACATAAAAACGCCCAAACCAGCAGATGATATATAATTGAGGTTGGCACAGTCAACCAGGATATTTTTGAAACCTTCTTTGAGTGCATCTTCTACCGACTGGTCCAGCTTGATAGAGGAAGAGGCATCTACATCCCCATAAATTTCAATAATGTGAAATTCATCTTCTGTTGTTGTTTTGATCTGCATGTTTAGATTTACGTGTAAACAAGATGTAAGTTTATAACCAAACAAATTTATAGAATCTATATTGGTTTCCCAAAATTATCAATTCAGTTGTTCAATGACATTGTTATAGCGAGTGTTACTCTATATTGGGTTTTTATCGAGGAAGTAGGACTTTGTCAATATGAAATATTTTTTCTTTTATGGGGTTTCTGCTTACTTTTGCAAAAAATTTCATGTACACATAAGTGCAATTAATTATAACTTACAAAACCTTTTAACGTTTAATTTTATACCAAATACTTTATATACATAAACCTTAAATATATGGAAAACAAGGAGGAAAAGACGAG
>DMXI01000498.1 GCA_003483885.1 Microscillaceae bacterium | reverse complement strand
CCCAAATACGCATCAAACTTTCGTGCGAAATATCAATTACGCTATCTTCAGTTAATGGTACTTCCTGAGGAGGCATCAATAAGGTACGGTCGGCTCTTCTGAAGTTGTCAATTACGGCAATACAATCTTCGATTGGTCTTTCTGCAATCGCTGCAATTTCGCTCAATTTTGTTGGGCGACGAATCCTCCGTCCATCATCTCCTTTGATAGTGATGGTTTTAAAAATTCGTTCACAGAGCTTTTTTTGTTCGTCATTCAGTTCATTAAAAGCCTCATTTGCATGTACTTCCAACGCAGTCTTCATCCCTCCAATAGCCTCATAATGCCCTGTACTAATGGGTTCATTATGAATCGCACTTTGTTCCCAGTAATCCCAAGTACGCATCAAGGCGTGTTGCATAATTGGCAACTGGTCTGCATTGTCGCCAACATCGTTCAAAATCTGCTGTACCAAACGCTCATCTATGTCAGCCCCCATTACCCTCACTGGTCCTTCAACTGCCGCCTTTTTCTCGTTTCGGGTCATTTGAGGAATCAAAAACTGACTCTTGTTAATCGCGTTTGTTAGATTGGGGTATTGAGAACAGTCACCAATAAAATCTGAACGCATCGTAAGCGCCACATAAACAGGCACTTCGCTTTGTTCTGTGGCCGTTAACAACAATTTGATAAAAGCCAGGGTTTCTTCAGTCGTGTTGGTATCAATGTCTTTAAACCGGAAAAGCTCCTCAAATTGATCTACAAAGATGAGGTAGTTTTTTTGGTATTTGTCAAACTTTCCCCGGAAGGCATCTACTAAGCCCATAGAACTACTAGTCAATGTAGAGTATTCTACATTAAAAGTCATTTCTGGGTCTAGTTCGGGGTTATTTTTAACGGCTTCGTTCGTAATTGATTGGGCCAGATTTTTAATGGGTGATTCTCCAGGACGGAATGTAAAGATCTCCCACTTGTTACTGTAATCGGTTTGGTAATCTCCAAAGAGGGTAGGAAATAATCCACAATAAAGGAAAGAAGATTTACCAATACCTGAGGTACCTACAACCGCTACAAAACGATGCTGAACAAGTTTGTTCAACACAATTTCTATCTGGTTGTCTCTTCCAAAGTATAAGTGACTTTCCTCATACTTAAAAGATCGCAGGCCAGGAAAAGGGTTACGTCTTTCGACTGCGTCGAGAGAGGTGCTGGATTGGGCTATGGTTTTATCAGACATGATAATTATTTGATCTGTTGGCGACTAAGTTTTGTGACATTTACATACTTAATTATAAGTATGAGCATGTTTAGTTAGTTTTGTAATGTACAAATTTACCATAAAAAAAGGATTTAAAAAGGTAATTAGGCGTTTTAACGCCTTCATAATTCGTAATATTTAAATCTTTGTTTTTTTGGCTCCTTATTACATGCAAAAATTGTGAATAAAGTGACCTCCAAAGATAAAAAAAACATTTTTTTTCTTCAAAAGCGTTTTAGATCAGCTTTTTATTGCTACACACTGCTGGCAATTGCATCCAGAATTGTTTGATAATCAACCTCGTTTAAGCCTTCGCCTGCCTTGGAAGGATACTGGATTGTATTTTCCCAATGGTTGGCAATATCGGTCCAGGCATAAGCATCTGGCGCATATACAATGAGTCTTTTAGCGGCTCTATTCATAAATTGACCATCCCACAAATCGGTCAGGTCATCAAAATTACCTGGCATATCTTCTGGGTAATTGCCTGGTTTGGCACTGGCTTCCTTTTCTAACGGGTGTACACTGGCATCGGTCCACACCACTACAATTTGTCTTTTCTTATCTCCGGTTTTATTCCAGGGCGATTTAATAGCCAATGCTACTGCCTCAAGACCAGTTTCGGGTTCATCTCCTCCTCCATCGGCAATAATTTGATCCACAAAATCTTTGAACTGGGCTTTTTGATCGGGTAGTTCAAAAAAATCGGATGTTACCATAGATTCATCTCCGTCATAGTAATAATCTCTAAAAGCAATGATTCTTACTCGTAAGGTATCTATAGCCTTTCCTTTTTCCTCCATTACCTGATTCAAATCTTCATAAAACTTAAGCGCGTTGTCTTTTACTTTATCGATGATGGGCTGCATACTGCCTGTAGCATCAATGCACATCACTATATCCACGGTGTATTTAAGTCCTTGCATTTTTTGAATGGTTGGTTTGAGCAAACATACAAAAAGATCGGTTTTGGCTACAAAAAAACCCTCACAGAAAATACAATTCTGCAAGGGAATATAGTCTCAGTATTCTTGTTCTTCTACTTTTTCTTCTTGAAGTTAAACTTATGTCGTAGGTTGCGGAAATTCTTCACTTCTACCACCACTTTACCTATCACCATATCGGCTTCAATTCTTACTGGAATTTTATTGCCATCGTCAGATATCCAGAAACGGATTGAGTCTTCGCCTGAGAACATACCATTTTTTGGCATAATAGGGACTAATTTATGGGCGTAGATTTTACCAAATTTGGTTTTAGCGACACTTTTTCCTTTGTAGCGAATTTTTAAATCATACGTTTTATCTTCCAACATTCCAGGAATGGTGATTACCTCGCCTGGTTTCATAGAATCAAAATCAAGCATTCTCAAATAATAGTAGCCACTAATCATATCTTGCACGTTGCGAGGTACCACTACTACTTTTTTACCTTTATGTTGACCAGATTTTGACCCATCCTTTTTCTCTTTCCACTGCTCATAACGCATCGTAGCTACGTTTTTCGAAGGCTCAATGTGGGTGATTTCATCACGACGGTAATCGGTTTCCTCTATATGACGATAAAAACGATGGCTCATAAAAGCTGAGGTATCAATGTAAGAGCGCCAAGTATCACGTACCCGATTAACTAAATCAAAGGCACCTACGGTTTTTCCTGTAATGTCTACTCTGTAGCAAAGACGTCCATTCAAATAATACAATTTCTTGCTTACGTCTACCGCTGCTACTCCAGCATTGATTGGGCCATAATGGGCAATGTACTCTACGTGTTCCCCAGGATTAAATACGGTGTTTCTTATGGTACGGTAGCCATCGTAAGTTGGAGTAATAAAGCCGGAAATAATCCCGACAAAAACGATCATTGCTACAATTTTTTTCATAATGTCTGTTCGGTTAAATTGCTAATATGCTTGTATCAAAAAGGGTTTTGTTTGTTTCTAACTGTTATTACGACTTTTTATGACAAAAGGCGATGTTTTTTATACATAATGGCCTCAAAAATAGCCTTTCATCTTTTTTTTGTCCTATTACTTTACCATTACGAAAAGTTGATTCAGAATGAGACAGTCCAGAAATAATTATTTGCCTTAGAATTGCTCTTTAGTAATCTTGCTATGCCATTCGTTTACTTGTTGTAATGTTGTGGCCCTACATCAAGAGGATAACCCCATCTTTAATTACTCTTATTTTACCATTACATTGGTTTCGGTGAGCGCTCAGGCAGATCATTTAGCCATAGAGTCATTTGGTAAAAGCTAACATTCCACCTAGTAATCATAGCAGTTTTTTGAGATCAATGACGCTCATTTGACAACACAATTCAGTTTGTCTAAGTCCTTATTCCTCGATAAACTCATAAACGATGATGCCATCATCGGTCACATGCAATTCGGTTTTACCCTTTAAATGAAATTGCTCAAGTCTTGCCTTGGCTTGCTCATTGGTAAGCGAAGTTTGTCTGGCCAGTTCGGCTACCGTCAATTTACCTCCCTTTCGTTTGGCCAATCGTAGAATCATGCTATCGTCCATCTCAAACGAAGGTATCTGTCCTCGTTGATTGGCCGCAGGCAACGACCGACTGGGTCTCATTAGTTTTCTTACTCCCAAAAAGGCCACTACTGCTCCACCTATGACAGGTACAAGTCCTGTAAATGTAATCCCCAAAAACATGGCCGCACCTCCAAGGCCTATCAAGGCATACCCCGATTGTTTTTCTTTATCCATTGTATTTGTATTTTATTTGTGGAATAATCAATCTCTATGTTGTCATCACGATTTTGTGAGTTTTCATAAAATACGGAATGACTTATACTCTCTAATACTCGGATTTATCAATAAATGATTTTAAAATTATTACATTTTATGATTGATTCAAAAGATATTACTTTTAGACCTGCCCAACGAGCAGATGTAACCCTTATTGTAGCTATGTTGGCAGATGATGCATTGGGCCAAACCCGAGAAAATTATACGCAACCTCTACCATCGAGCTATTATAAGGCATTTGATTTGATTGATCAAGATCCTCAGCATGAACTTATGGTACTGGAATATCGCCAAGAGGTAATAGGCACCTTACAGTTGTCTTTTCTTCCTTATTTGACCTACCAAGGAGGTACACGTGCTCAAATAGAAGCGGTAAGAATACGACAAGATCAACGTGGCAAGGGGCTAGGGGAAGTTATGTTTCGCTGGGCTATCCAAAGAGCGCAAGAACGAGGTGCTCATGTACTACAACTTACTACTGACAAAAAACGCCCTGAAGCCCTGCGGTTTTATGAAAGTTTGGGCTTTGTGGCTTCTCATGAGGGAATGAAGCTACACTTTTAGTATCATCGTTTCACTATACTTTTCTTATTATTATTGCCCAACAAGTATCAAACAAAATTAATACGCTATGAAAATTGCCATTTTTGCAGATTTACATGGGCGCTTATTGCTGGCTTTCAAACTAGTAGAGCGCTATCAACAAGAGACCGGACATACAATTGATCTAATTTTGCAATGTGGAGATGTTGGCATTTTCCCAGAATTGGAGCATTTAGACCGAGCTACCCTCAGGCATGCCAACCGAGATAGAAGTGAGTTGGGTTTTCATGATTTTTTTGTAAACCCTCACCCAAAGGTTGAGGCAGTGTTGGAAAACCTGGCTTGTGACATGGTATGTGTAAGAGGAAATCACGAAGATCATGAGTTTTTGGACCAGTTGGAAACAGTTCATCCCAATGTTTCGCTTTTTCCAGTAGATTGCTACCAGAGAGTATTGGTTTGCAAATCGGGGCATACCCAATGTATCGAAACCCAGGGAGGAGCAATAAACTTTGTAGGAATTGGAAGAATTGGAGATCAGAAAAACCGTAATCATCCTCCGTTTATTCAGCCTTATGAACGACAGGCTATTCGACAAACTATCCGAGAACGCCCCTCTATTGATGTACTTATCTCTCATGATGTACCTGTAGATATGACCGACCCAGGATATGGGATGAAGGAGCTACGTCCTGTATTGAATGAATTGAGGCCTGCGTTTCACTTTTATGGGCATACTGGCAAGCCTTACTCCAATGTCTTAGATCATAATCGCGTGACTCGTTCAATAAAAGTGGCAGAATTAGAATACAAAAGAAAGGAGATTCTGGAGGGTGGGGTAATGATGATTCTAACAATCGAGGATGAAGAAGCTCCTACTTTGGAAACTGTAGAGGCTCCCTGGATGAAAGAATACACCAAGAGTAATTGGCTGTATATTGACTAATTTCAATCTACAAACCAGCTTTAAGGTATTATATTTAGTCAACCTTAAAACTGGTTTTTTTGATGTTTACGCTTTTTGACTACTGTTTTCATCATCTACAAAACGC
>DMXI01000400.1 GCA_003483885.1 Microscillaceae bacterium | reverse complement strand
AGGCGAGTTTGAGCATTTGAGGTGTAATGAAGTAAATTTAGGCATGTCGGACTACAGCCACGGCTTTTTTGATTACTTTTTTAGCTGGAGAAAAAAGTAATGGCTTAGAGAAAACAAGGACTTTATTTTCTTCAGAAACTCACAGTTCAAGTTCTCTCTAAGTTTTCAGCCAAAGATAAAAACGTGGGGAAGTTGAAAATCCCGGTTTTACCGTGGGAAATTCATTGATTCTGAACACCCTACCTGTCAGGTCTGAAAATATTATTTGGTTTAGTAGGTGTTACGAGACAGCCTCAATAAGATTATTAACCTATCATGGCTAAGTTGGGCTATACCTTCATCGCATTATTAGGTAATATCAGCGTAAGAAAGTAGCCATAGCTAGGTTCCATCAGGTACAAACGCCCTGTGTTTATTTTTACCCCTTTACTTCCATTGGCCCAAAGTCCAGGAGCCATACCAAAAGCTGAGAGCGTAAAAAACTTAGATGGTTTGCCTATCCGGCTTTTTACCCACTGGGTTTGCCCAAATATGCCTCCAATATTGATTTTGATATAATTGCCTGGTACAGTTTGCAAGGCGATGCAAGAAAATGGTAGCACAAATGTTTTTTGATCATTTATTTTAATTTTTCGGAGTGATTTGCCCTGGAGGTTACCAAACACAAAAGCCTTGTTGGTAGGTATAAAATGGAGGTTCTTCTGATAGTCTACCTCATTGATACGATAAATACTGATGCTTAAAGAGATGATTTGCCGTTTAGCAGCATCTACCTTATAGTCGAGCAGGCGAAAAGCATTGCCGCCGTGTTGGTTGGCCAATCGCTGAATAGCTGCAAAGATTTTGTGTATATGGTAACTGGTTTGGTCGCTTTGGGTAAATTGATATTTGGCCACATAAGGTGTGTTGGTCACATCAAAATCGGGGTGTAAAAAATATAATCCCTGCGTTTTTTGAGTTTTTTCCTGAACAGTGGCATTCATATCTACAATGTCTATTTTTTGAGAAAATACCCATTGGGTTTGTATCACTAAAAAAATGATGAATAACTTTTTCATTGTCTTTAAAATGTTTTGATCAAGAAGTTGTCTTGATTTTTAGGATGTTGTTGAAAACTTGTCCTGTAAGGATCTTGCTTTTGTTCAATAACAAAGCAGTTTTCCCCGACAAGTCGGGATTTAGGAATTTGAACATAGCAGCGCTACGGCGATAAAAAATTGTGAAGTTAATGGGCAAAATGAGCTGTTTGTAATTCATTATTAAAAGTCGAGATGACTTCCAATACTTTTGTAAAGGTATGAGGTACAGGTGGGAGGTAAAAACGGCCTTTTGCTTGGGTAACCGTAGATTTTTTAGATTTTAAAGAATAGAAACAGATAAGGACGGGAATGATCAGGAAAATTGCAAAATTTAATAATGAGTCCATTACACCTGCTAGATATCGCAAAAAAAAGAACGTACTTATGAAGAAATTAGTAGAGAAAATAGCTGTATTATGTTTTTGTAATACTGCATTGAAAATCTATTGTTTTTTCAAAACCTTTAAATTCTTCGTAATAAGCCTTTTGCCACTTCTTGTATTTTATAGCCCATCCGCTAGTACTTTGTGTTAACTTTGGGTGTTTTTGTGAAAAAACGAGATGACTTCTCATTTTAATTAATTGCCATGCGGTATTTTATATTACTTTTTTGTTGGGGGATAGGGATGACAGCCTATGCCCAAATAGCTCGTCAGCCATATGATTTGGATAGTTTGAAGAAGGTTTTGAAAGCCTATAATGAAGAAGATACTACTCGGGTAAATATCCTAACCCAAATAATAGATGCCGCCATACGGAAACCTAAAACTACCGACGAAATAAACGAATATGTACAGGAAGCTGAAAAGCTTGCCTTGGAGCTTGGGTTTGTTCGGGGGCAGGCAAAATGTTTACACATTCGAGGAAACATTCACTTACGCGGTTCAGCATTTCCCAAAGCCATTGAATACTTCAAAAAAGCACTGAAACAGTATCAGGCGATAGATTTTCAAAAAAATGTAGCAGTATGTTATCATTCTATGGGGGTGGGTTATTATTACCAAAGCGATTTTGTCAATGCTATCAAGTGTTTTGGTAAATCCCGGGAAGTAGGTGAAAAAATCAAGCATCTGCCTAGTATTACCCGGGCTTTGAATGGAATGGCGACTGCTTACTCGGAATTAGATCAATATGATAAATCTCTTAAGTATTATGATCAAGCCTTACAAATGCACATCAAAACCCAAAACAAAAAAGGCATGGCCACTTGCTACAACAACATGGGGACGGTGTGTGACGACCAAACCAACTATCTGCAAGCCACGGAATATTACCAAAAAGCACTTTCTTTGAACCAGGAAGTTGGAGATGAGGATGGTGCATCACGGTGCCTTAATAATCTAGGCATTGTTTATAAAAAACAAGAAGATTACGACAACGCCCTGAAGTATTATAAAAAAGCCGAAACACTTTTACGAAAACTCCAAAACAATCGTGGTTTGGCCCAATGCCTCAACAATATAGGCTTGGTATACAAGCGACAAGGGAAAATTGAAGAAGCGCTTCAATACATTCACAAAGGGCTGGAAATGAGCCGAAAATTAGAATATAAACCACAGATTAGTAAGTCTTTACTTAATATTGCCAACATTGAGGTGGATCGTCAAAACTTTGACTTGGCATACCAGTATTATCAAGAGTCATTGGCTATTAAGCAAAAAATTGGAGACCAAAGAGGTGTTTTTCCAGTGTATTTGGGCATTGGTGATATATATGCTCAGAGAAAAAACTATAAAAAGTCCTTAGAGTACATATTCAAAGCCAAAAAAATTGCAGATAAACTTGAGATCAAAGATTATCAACGGGATGCTTATCAAGCGCTTGCTGAAGTTTATAATGCCACAGGTAACTACCAAAAAGCTTATGAAAGCCACATAGCCTATAAAAAATTAAGTGATGAGCTTTTGGATAAAGAAAGCATCAAAAAAATCACCCAGTTAGAGTACAGATATAAGTATAAACGTGAATTGAACCAGGCCGGTCAACGAGAACGTAGATTGATTAGGAAAGTAGAAGTAGCCGATTCGGATTTGGCAAAATCTCAACAACAAACCTTGCTTGCTATCATTGGTTTTTTGGGATTTATCATCGTTTCCGGGGTCATCATTGCTTTATTGATTTTTCGGGCGGCCAAATCAGAGAGAAAACAAATGTTGGTAGAGCAAAAGCTATTGCGCTCGCAAATGACTCCTCATTTTATATTCAATTCACTATCAGTGTTACAGGGTATCATTCTTAATAAAGAATATCCTAAGGCGATTACTTACCTGTCTAAATTTGCCCGACTGCTTCGAGTGATTTTAGAAAACTCTCGTGATAAAGTGGTATCATTGGAAAACGAACTCAAAGCCATTGAGCATTATTTGGTGGTACAAAATTTAGGTACGACTTGCCCTTATCATTACACCATTGATATTGATCCAGGTATCAATCCTCAGCAAATGCTGATTCCACCCATGATGATTCAGCCTTTTGTAGAAAACGCCATAGAACATGGCTTTGCACATAAAAAAGAGGATCGACAAATAGAAGTAAAGGTATGTTTTACCGATGAGGTTCTCAGTTGTTCTATCAGCGACAATGGGAGAGGAGTTCAGCAACTATTGCCTGATGAAAACCCACTGGAAAGTAAAGATAAAAATCATCAAAAAAAATCGTTGGCTACTACGATTACGGCCGAACGACTGAAGATTTTTGCCAAGGAATTTAAAGTCAAAACTAGTCTTCAAATTCAAAATCGAGAGATTTTTAACGAACAAGGAACTTTAGTAACGCTTAACCTCCCTTATAAAATCAAAAAAGATGATTAAGACGATTATTATAGAAGATGAAGCATACATCCGCAAAGGACTGGTAAGCTTTATTGAGCAACTAGACAAGGGCATTGACTTGATTGGGGAATGTGAGTCGGTGCAAGAAGCGATCACAGTGGTGAAAGCCTGTAAACCAGATTTGATATTTCTGGACATTCAGTTGCGAGATGGAAATGCATTTGAGTTTTTAGAAAAAACCAGCCAGCTCGACTATTGTATTATTTTTATTACCGCTTATGCCGAACATGCCTTACCTGCTTTGAAAAAAGGAGCTATTGACTATATACTAAAGCCGGTAGATATAGACGAGTTGTCGGAAGCCATAGACAAAGCACTGGCAAACATTGCTTTGAAAACTTCGCAAAAAACAGTAGTCAATCCATCATCAAACGCCAAAAAGAACAAGGAAAAACTAGTACTTCGTTTGCAGGACGGCTTACAAATCATCGACTTACGAGAGTTGAGGTATTGCAAGTCAGACAAAGGGTACACTACTTTTTATTTGACCAATGGGCGTTCTTTTCTGGCATCGAGGCCTATCAAAGATTTTGAACAACAGCTACCCACTGAGATGTTTGTGCGTACGCATCAATCATACTGTGTAAACCTCAACTTTATAGACAAGTATGATAAAAACGGGTATGCCGTGTTGAAAGATGGAGAACACATTCCAGTATCAAGTCGCAAAAAAGAAAGTTTTGTGGCGTTATTGCTCAGAGAAGGCTTACACTAACTTTAGACCTGACAGGTTTTGAAAACCTGTCAGGTCTGGACTGAAAATAAAAAATATTAGATTTTTCGTGGTGTACCTTCGCTTCCGAAGGTACAAAAATGCCTGATGGTAAAGGTAAAGCGATTACCCTTTGAGGGTGAGTTTTCCAGTGTTATCCATCTTGAATTTAAACTGGTAATAACTTGTCACAATGGTTCTGCCTTGCCGAGAGCTACCTTCCCCTTTTTTAGTGCCTTCTACAAGAAATTCGGCCGTGATTTCATTCTGATTATTGACCTTAAATTCCCAATCATTGAGCACAAAGCCCTCGTATTCCTGAGGAATCAATTGAATGGCTTCCTCAAATTTGCCAGGAATATCTTCAAGTTTAAAATCCTTGATTTTAACTTTTCCCTGGAGCTTTTTAAGGAAAAAAGGTCTTTGGAAGCTTTTAGAAGCAGCCTTAGGGTCTTCTAACTTGTTACTTTCCAAGCCAAGCTCTACATAGTAGTTTTGACTGTATTGTAAACCTTGGTCAAGGTATCCAATAGAAATGCGTTCCAGATCATTACTTAAATGATCTTTGGCATATATTTTTAGTTCGAACACTTCTTTTTCCGGACTAAACTTTTGCTCAACCAATTGTCTCAATTCTGCCATCGCTTCCGGATTATTGATTTCGAGACCTCCATCATCTAAGGCTTCCTCGATTTGGCCACAGGCGTTCATAAAAACGATGCTAATTAGTAAAAATGCACTGAATAAGTTGTTGTATTTGTTCATTGTCTTAATCAAAAATTAAATATGAATGCTATGTTGAATGGTTGTATAGGCATAAAATGTCAAAGAAAACATTGGATTGCTTAGTCGTCGTCACTCCGGCCAAACAGCAGGAACAACAAACCACCTCCAACGATAAAACTAATGCGAATAATCCAGCCCATGGTGGTACCCCATAAGTCTACCCATAAGAGAAGGCGCAGATTATAGTTGAAGAAAGAAAGCAGCGCCGAAGCCAGTCCAAAAAAGAACAAGAATGCTCCCAGTTTGCCCAATTGTGCTTGAATGAATTCCATAATTGTTTCTTGATTTTGTTAAGTATGGTTCAAAAGTAAGGGGTAAGATGATACCTTAAAACCTCTAATCTACATTCGCGTGGAGTGGGTGTATATTCGCTTGAGTTGGGTTGAAAATTGAAAAATGAATGAATACCCAAATAGTGGGTGATCATAAAAAAGTGTAAAAAATGTGTGACTTTTTTTGGAGTGCTGCGAATAATGAAGCAAACGAATGAATTTACATGAAGCAAGACGAATTTATAGCGATCATAAAAGACCATAAGAAATTGATTTATAAGATTTGCAACGTGTATTGTAATGCTCAAAATCGGAAGGATCTGGAGCAAGAAATCTTAATTCAATTATGGACTGCTTTTGATAAATATGATGGGCGCGTTAAGATGTCTACCTGGATATACAAGATTGCTTTGAACACCGCAATCTCTCAATATCGCAAGAGTTTGATTGAAAAAAAGAGACAATCATCTATAGATGCTTCTTTGTTTTCTTTTGCCGATTATGATTTTGAGGTGGACCATCATATTCAGTTGCTTTATCAATTTATAGAGAAGTTAAATTACCTGGATAAGGCGATTATTCTCCTGTATTTGGATAATTATAAATATCAAGAAATTTCTGAGATGATTGGCATTTCTAAAACCAATGTGGCTTCTAAAATCAATAGAATTAAAACCAAGCTTAAAAAAGAATTTCAAACGATTAAATAAGGAAATGATGGATTTAGATGAATTGAAAAATAACTGGAAAAACTATGATACAATGCTCGAAGAGCATTTGATACTGGATCAAAACGCATTGAGAAAAAGAAATTTAGACAAATCACAAGATGCGCTGTTCAAACCATATGCGCATGAAATAAGTAATGTAATAGTGGTTTTATTGACCACGGTATTTGTGCTAAACTCTTCTTTAAACCATCTCGACGAGCTTCACTTTAGTGTGCCAGGATTGATTGGAGTGTTTCTTGGATCACTTCATATTTATTTTTCGATAATCAAAGCCTGGAAAATTTCGCGACTTGATTTCGAGTTACCGATTATCAATATTCAAAAAAAGATTTCACACCTGACGATTTTAATATTTAGACTTCAGAAATTTGAAGTTTTAATCCTGCCTTTTTTTATCATATCGGTACTACCCATTACTTTTTGGGTGATTCAAAACCGGGATTTATATACGCACTGGGGCTTTTTTGTGTTTTCAGCGACTTTCATTATTGGGTTTAGTTTACTAGGCATGCGCTGGATTCACAAGCACTTATATGATCAAAAGATCAAACAAGTACAGTCGCTATTGGCTGAGATTATTGAACTTGAAAACCCAAATGGTATTGGCTAAAAACTACTCATAGTTCATTAACCTGTTAAATACCCCTTTTCATTTTTCATGCATCTTTTTTCAAACTCCCCGTCTTAGTGAGTGAGTCACCAAAAAAGATGAAAAAAATGAATAATAATCAGACACTGCCAGTAGCGATCATAGGAGCTGGACCCGTTGGCTTAGCAGCAGCAGCCCACCTGGTAGAAAGAAATATCCCCTTTTACTTATTTGAAGCGGGAGATACTGTAGGACAAAACTTTTTGTCTTGGGGACATGTAAGGGTGTTTTCTCCCTGGCGATACAACATTGACAAAGCCGCGGAAAGGCTGTTACTTCAGACCGATTGGGTATCGCCTGACAAGGAAGGATTACCCACTGGTAAAGAATTGGTCGAAAATTATTTTCAACCACTTGCACAGCATCCAGCCATCGCTCCCCATATTCACCTCCATACCAAAGTAATATCCATTGGTCGTAAAGGAATAGATAAAATGAAAACGGCTGGCCGGGAAGATAAGCCCTTTGTAGTGAAGGCCGAAAAAGATGGAGACGTGCGTTACTTTGAAGCAAAAGCAGTCATCGATTCTTCAGGTACCTGGAATCAACCCAATCCAATTGGGTCAGGAGGAGTGTTTGCCGAAGGCGAGCAAACATTGGCCAGACATATTTTTTATGGCATTCCTGATGTTAAAAATGGCGAACTGGCCAGATACCAAAACAAAAATGTATTGGTAGTAGGAGGAGGACACTCCGCAATCAATGCATTACTTGATTTAGCCGATGTGCAGGAAGAATACCCCCAAACCCAGATTAGTTGGGTCTTGAGAAAAAAAGATGTTTCAGCAGTATACGGAGGCAAAGAAGACGACGCACTGGAAGCACGGGGAGCGCTGGGTATTCGCATAGAGAAATTAGTCAACAGCGGAAAACTCAATGTGTATACACCGTTTCATATTCTGAAACTCTACAAAAACCAAGAAGGCATTCAAATAGAAGGAGAGCTGAACGGGAATGCCACTATTATTCCCAATATTGACGAAATCGTGAGTAATACTGGTTCAAGGCCCAATTTGGACATAATCCGAGAGGTAAGAGTTGACCTGGATTCTTCTTTGGAGTCAGTATTTGACCTGGCCGAACTGATAGACCCTAACATTCATAGCTGTGGGACGGTACGCCCCCACGGAGAACGAGAACTACGTCATCCAGAGAAAGATTTTTATATCGTAGGCTCTAAGAGTTATGGTAGAGCACCTACCTTTTTAATGGCTACGGGGTACGAACAAGTACGTTCAGTGGTGGCTTACCTGGCAGGCGATAAGCTGGCTGCCGAAAAAGTAGAACTTGACTTGCCACAAACTGGGGTGTGTAGTTCAAATATTGGCAATACCGATATTGCTTGCTGTGGCCCCTCAGAAGAAGAGCTGGCAAGCGTGGAGAGTTCAGGAAGTTGCTGTGGCTAAAACTCAAGCAACAAAAAAATAATCATTACCCTGCATCATTTTAATCGCTTTGCGTCTAAGCAAATACATCAATATTCATCACATAAGTAATAGAACACAATTAGTTTGAAATACAAAATCGAGTAATTTAAACGAGTATCGTTTCCCTCCTTTGGAGGGA
>DMXI01000479.1 GCA_003483885.1 Microscillaceae bacterium | reverse complement strand
GTGCCATGCCATACATTAAAACGAACCAAACAAGCCGCAAAAATCTCCCGGTCAAAGGGCACTTTGCCTCTTTTATGCAATGCCCGTATGACCCGATAAGGTATGCCGGTTAAATAACTGGTAGGAGCAGCTATGCTTGCCTTTATTTCACGATAACGTGCCGCTGGTTTTTCCAAATCATAGTAAACAATCAATTCCGCAATGTCTTCTTCGTCTAGTTGGGTAAGGTCTACGTCAAGTTCTTGAATATTCAATACACCCCTGTCCTGGGTAGCTATATCAAAAATCAAAGACTGTTTAATTGTAAACCCCTCTTTTGAGAGATTAGAGGCATATTCGGCAAAAACCTTTCTTTCTTCGTATGGATGCGATAGTTTATCTTTGATCCATTGAAAAGTGCCTTTGACGGCTTCATTTTTTATGCGTAGGTCAAATTCTTCACAAATGGTATTCATAATTCAAGTTCTTCTAATAATTGGTTCAATTCTTTTTCGCTGTTGTTTTTGAGTATTTTGGTCGCCAAAATGTGTTTACAATCCCCCCGATTGGTACCGTAACTCGCGTACCAGGTACAGGTACAAGACGCTTTGTCAGGCGTAATCACCACTTTGTGAAACACCCCACTGCCTTTGATGCGAGTCTCAGTCCGTTCATCAGTATTGTCTACCCATTCATATTGTTCTTTTTTAATGATCAATAAGGCGTTTTTATACCTGGGATTGAGGCTTTCAACCCTACTCATTTTAAAAGGTAACTTTCGGTAATAATAACCCTTTTGAGCCAAATCATACCCCAGTAATCCCATTGCCGAAAGGCGAGTCGCTACATTTTTAAAATCATAGGCAGACAGTTCTTTGAGTAGTGGGTCTTGAGTGGTAAATTCTTCATTGATTTGCGCGTAGGTGTTGAGCTTTTGTATCCATTCTTCAGGAATATCTTCTACCAAATTTTCAAGCGTGTTTCCTTCGCCCGAAAAACCTCTCCAAAAACTGCGGGAAAGCATCATTGTAAAGCGCACCTGAGCAAAGTCAAACTGAAAAGCCGTGGCATTTTCTGAGGGAGGCGTATAAATGGTAAGTTTTTGGGCCAGCGTGAGCAGTGTTTCGGCCAGTCGCAAACGATGAATACCACCAATACAAATGCTTCCCTTGCTTTTGATCGGAGATAAAAAGGGTTTTTTGCCCCTGAAACTCAAATAATAATCCTCTTTAGCATCTCCTTTGGGGATGGCTCTAAAAAGAAGCTGAATTTGGAGTTTATCCAAAGTAGCTACTTCGTTCATGTCAGCGCTGAGCAATTGTACAGTGGCCATTCCTTTGATCCATCTCAACGGAAGCGAGACCTTTTTTTCTACTACTTTTTGATCGGCCTTTTGCATCACAAACTCCTTTTTACCAATAGAAAAAAAGACATTTTCGCCTTTATTGATTCTGCTCAAGGCCGAAATCATTTCAGTGTTGAAATCAACGTTGGTAGTACCTTGCTGCAAAAACTCTCCGTCTAGTGCTTCGGGCAGGATATCCACCTTACCATACACACTGCAGCAAGACGAAAATGCCTCCAGTCTTAGTTTTTCGCCACCTGCGGTAATGACTGGATCACGAAGCGCACTGCTATTGGGCATAAAGTTGGCTGCCACGATCTTGGCCAGTGTGAGCAAGCTTCGAGCAATGGCATAAGGCTCATTTAGTTTTCCCCAGAAAAAACAAGGCACTTCCTTTTCCTGAAAGTCTTCATTGTAATGGGCTAAAAATAAATCACTCTTATCTTTTTCTTTAGTAATAGAAGAGGGTTCTTGATATTGATAGGTAATGTCCATATTTGCGGTATAAAAGTGGTGAGGTAAGTGAACTTATAATTGTTGTTGTGATCTCTACCATTGAACCCTACAAGAGGGAAGCCAGCCTTCAACGATGGCTCGTTGTGGTTCAGGAATTAGGTTGTTTTCCAGGCGTAGATTTCTAAGGTAGTCTAGTTGTTGTATTTCACTAGGTAATTGAGTGAGTTGATTATTTTGTAAATATAACTTACTCAAATAATTTGATTGCCCAATCTCTTTTGGCAATTGGGTGAGTTGGTTCTGCTGTAAGTCAAGATCTGCCAGAAGGTTTAATTGCCCTATTTCTGGAGGTAGTTGCATGAGTTGGTTATTTGGTAACCACAAGAATCGTAACTGAGCTAGTTGCCCTACATTGGAAGGTAATTGAGTAAGCTGGTTCCATCCCAAGTTTAGTTCTTCCAAACGGAATAAATTTCCGATACTTTGAGGTAATTGGATCAGTTGATTATCTGCCAGGTCTAGTAGCAATAAATGGTGTAAGTCCCCAATTTCTTCCGGTAATTGAGTGAGCTGGTTACCTGCTAAGACCAAACTCTCCACTTGATTGAGTTGTCCTATGGTTGTTGGCAACTTGGTAAGTTGATTATGCCGTAACAGTAGGTATTCTAAGTTGGTTAACTGTCCAATTTCTCGGGGAAGTTGCGCGAGTTGATTGTGGCCTAGTATCAAGGTTGTGAGTTGCTTTAGTTGCCCTACTTCTGTTGGTAACTTGGTAAGTTGGTTCCTATCTAGGTTCACCCATTGTAATTGTTCGAGTTGCCCAATTTCTTTGGGCAGTTGTTGGAGTTGATTCCCTTCTAAGTGTAACTGCTGCAATTGTTTGAGTTGCCCAATCTCTTTGGGTAACTGTTGGAGTTGGTTACCTTTTAAATTCAACTCTTGTAATTGCTCGAGTTGCCCTATTTCCTTGGGTAGTTGCCAGAGCTGATTCCCTTCTAAGTTTAACCGCTGCAATCGTTTGAGTTGTCCAATTTCTTTGGGCAGTTGTTGAAGTTGCGTATCCTTTAGGTTCAACTCTGTTAGATGTTCGAGTTGGCCTATTTCCTTAGGCAGTTGTTGAAGTTGCGTATCTCTTAGATCCAACTCGGTTAGTTGTTGGAGCTGTCCTATTTCTTTGGGTAATTGTTGGAGTGGAGTCTTCCTTAGATTCAACGCTTGTAATTGTCGAAGTTGTCCAATTTCCTTGGGTAATTGTTGGAGTAGAGTCTTCCTTAGATTCAACGCTTGCAATTGTTTGAGTTGCCCTATTTCTTCAGGTAAATGTTGAAGTGGGTTTTCTTCTAAGATCAACTCTTGTAATTGTTTGAGTTGCCCTATTTCTGTTGGTAACAAAATGAGGTGGTTATTGAGTAAGCTTAACCTGATCAAAGCGCTTAGTTGTCCAACTTCCTTCGGTAATTGGTTGATTTGATTGCTGCAAAGGTATAATTCTTCTAGTTGTTTGAGCTGCCCAATTTCCTTCGGTAATTGGTTGAGTTGATTGCCCACCAGTCTTAGTTCCTGCAATTGTTGGAGTTGTCCAATTTCCTTGGGTAGTTGTGGGAGTTCATTATCTCCTAAATCCAATACTTTCAATTGAGTTAATTGCCCAATTTCTTGAGGCACTTGGGTAAGCGAACGAGCCGACAAATCTAACGAAGCATCATTCAAAGACACCAAATGCTGAACTTCCAAATTCTCAATTGTTTCCCTAAAGATTTGCTGGTATAAATGCTTGAAATTAGTGAGTATTTGGCTACTCGCAAGCGTAGGATTGGCCTGGTGAATGGTGAGCCCTACCGCCACTGATTTTTCATCAGTTGAACGTAGTAGGCGTAGTAGGTTTTGTTGGGTATCGGTATTTGTCATCAAAAAAAAATTAAGTTAGGTTCGCTAGTTTTAGAAAATTTTACCATTCAATGTCACATTTGGGAAACCAAGCTTGAATACTTGCTTGTTGTGATTGATGTATTGGATTTCCTCTTAAACTTAAAAACTGAAGATTGGTTATTTGCTGTGTTTCTTCAGGTAGGTAAGTGAGTTGGTTTTCGGCCAACAATAAAATTTGTAAGTGATTGAGCTGCCCAATTTCTTTGGGTAATTGTTCAAGCTGATTACCTTCTAAACTCAAACCTTCCAATTGGGTGAGTTGTTGAATTTCTTCAGGCAATTGAGTAATGTCATTATTATTTAAGTTGAGTATAGATAAATTACTTAAGGTTGTAATCTCTTTTGGAAATTGCTTAAACTGGTTATGCCCCAGAGAGATTCCATCCAAGTAGGAGAGTTGTGTGATTTCTTTGGGTAGTTGGGTAAGTTGATTATGCTCCAGTGATAATTGTTGCAAATTGATGAGCTGCCCCATTTCCAGAGGCAATTGAGTAAGGTGGTTATTGTACAACAATAACACTTGCAAATTGTCTAAACAGCCAATGGCTTTAGGTAAGCATTTGAGTTGTTGATTGCTCAAGTCCAGTGATGTTGCATTCAATACCATCAAGTGTTGAGTTGTCAGTTGGTGTATCTTTGTATTGAAAAATGATTGATACAACTCCTGGTAAGTATCTAATAAGGCAGTACTTGCGGGAGTAGGAGTAGCTTCATGAATCGTGAGTCCCACCGCCACCGTTTTTTCATCAGTAGAGCGCAGTAGTCGCAGTAGGTTTTGTTGGGTATCGATATTTGTCATCAAAAAAATAAATTAAGTTAGGTTCGCTCGATTTAGTGAGTTTTACCATTCAATATGACAATTGGGAAGCCATTTTTCAATAGTTGCTCGTTCTGTCACAAGCATTGGGTTTCCTTTCAGGTCTAAGCGTTGAAGCTTGATAAGCTGCTGTATTTCTTGTGGAAGGCTGATGAGTTGATTATCAGATAACTGTAACCATTGCAAATTGCTCAACTTTCCTATTTCCTGAGGAATATTTTGTAGCTGATTACTTCTTAAGTCCAATCTTTCCAACTGGGTTAGTTGTCCTATTTCTTTGGGTATTTGTGGTAATTGATTATTGCTTAAGCCTAGCTCTTCTAACTGACTAAGTAAGCCTATTTCTTTGGATAATTCTTGTAGTTGGTTATTGGCTACATACAATGCCTGTAGCCCAATTAGATGTCCCATTTCTTTGGGTAATTCTCGTAGCTGGTTATGTGCCAAGTCTAAATCTTGCAATCGCCTGAGTAACCCTATTTCCCTAGGCAGTTCTTGTAAACGATTACTGGTTAAATCTAGCTCTTCTAACTTGGTAAGTAAACCTATTTCTTTGGGCAATCCTTGTAGTTGATTATTGTATAAATTCAATTGATGTAAGTGAACCAACTGCCCTATTTCCTTGGGTAATTGTTGGAGTTGGCGATGAGCCAAATCTAATGAAGAAGCATTCAGGCGGATAAGATGCGTAGCCTCCAAGCCATCAATTTCGTTCCTAAAAAGCTTTTGGGACAGTTCCAGACAACTTTGCAAAAATGCGCTACTTTCGGGAGTAGGAGTGGTTTGGTGAATAGTAAGCCCTACTGCCACCGATTTTTCATCAGTTGAGCGAAGCAGCTTTAAAAGGTTTTGTTGGACATCCGTTTTCATAGCATAAGATCATAAAAGTTAGCCCATTATTTACCCGCGATTCTCCCCGGATTATTCTTCAAAAAATCCCCCCAACTTTTGGCCTTGTTCATACCACCACCGTGCTTGCCTTGAAAATAATGACAAAGCGCCACTCCCAGAGCATCACTGGCGTCGAGTGGGTCACTCTCTTGAAATTGAAAGTTTAACTGTTTTTCCAACAACTTAGCCATTTGCTCCTTAGAGGCGTTTCCGTTGCCAGTCACCGATTGTTTGATCTTGCGGGGAGCATATTCGGCTATGGGTATCTGCCTTACCAAAGCAGCCGACATGGCTACCCCCTGAGCTCGGCCCAGTTTGAGTGCAGCTTGTACATTTTTACCCATAAAAGGAGCCTCTAGGGCCATTTCATCGGGGGCGTACTGCTCTACCAACTGGCTTACTCGTTCAAATATCTTTTTGAGCTTGAGCGCATGGTTACTGTATTTGGCCAAGTGGATCACGCCATACTGAAGCACACTAAGTTTTTTGCCTTGTACCCATATGAGGCCATAGCCCATTACCTGGGTACCAGGGTCAATGCCCATAATAATTTTTTCCCCTTCTTTTTTTTCATTTGTCTTTTGGGAAGCTTCCTTATTTTCGTCTGTTTGTTTTTCCATATGAACTTGTATCTTGTGCCCCAAAAAAACTTTGGAACTCTCCATTACCATTATCACCTTGCTTTACGGGGTTTTCACCCTTTTTTTGATGATTGGTTGGCTTAAAATTCCGCGATTTAGGCCTGAATTATTCAAAAATGCTAAAAATATGAGCCAATGCCAATTATCAGTGGTAATAGTTGTCCGCAACGAAGCCGAAAATATCATCGCGTTGCTTGAGGACTTATCAGCGCAAACATTGGCCTCTGATTTATTCGAAGTTTTTGTAGTCAATGATCATTCTACCGATGACACAGCTGAGCTGGTACAAGCATATCAGGCAAAAGCCCAGTATCCTCTGCACCTATTGCACCTCACTGCGGAAGAGTTTACCCAATCACCCAAAAAAGCAGGGATCACCAAGGCCATACAACAAGCGCAGGGGCAATACATTGTAACCACCGATGGCGATTGTCGAGTTTCGCCTCGATGGTTGGAGTTGTATGCCCATTTTTACCAAACTACCAACGCAAAATTGATCAGTGGAGGAGTCACATTTGCGCCTGCCAACACTGCTTTTGATCGTATGCAAGTGGTAGAGTTTGCCAGTTTGATTGGTTCAGGAGCCGCCTCTTTGCAACTGGGCTTTCCGAATATGTGTAATGGGGCAAATTTGTCTTATGCCCGAACGGCTTTTGAGAAAGTAGAAGGTTTTAAAGGAACCGAGCACATTGCTTCGGGTGATGACGAGTTTTTGATGCATAAAATTGCCCAAAAATACCCCAAGAGTGTACATTTTATCAAGCAGCCCCAAAGCGTGGTAACTACCTCACCCGTACCAAGTTTCAAGAAATTTTTTCATCAACGGAAACGCTGGGCCAGCAAATGGAGTTTTTACCGGGATTATAAAGTCAAAATCCTCGCTTTTTTTATCTTTCTTTGTAATTTTGGTTTATTGTTCGCTTTTTTGATGAACATTTTCGGGAACTATACATTGACTACATTTTTGATGCAGTTATGTATTAAAAACACCATTGAATTTATATTTTTAAGTCTGATCCTCAGTTATCTTCATCAACGCTCCTTGATTTGGTGGATACCTGTGGTGCAAATTATTTACCCTGTATATGTAGTTTTCTTTGGTTTACTGGCACAGCGTAAGGGTGCATACGAGTGGAAAGGAAGAAAACTAACTTAAGAATTGGCTGAAACAATCAATGTTATCTGGCAATTTTTTGCAAGATTATGGCAAAGAAGAAACAAGAAAATAGGAAAAAGCATAAGAAAAAAAGGAACCAACAGCAGATAAGAACCCCTTTTTATTACGTGAAGCGAAGACTCCTGGCCAATACACCTGCAGTGTTTGGGATGGCGGTCATTAGTATTTCGCTCATCATCGCTTTATTGGGATACTCTATCATGCCAGATAATACCCCTTATGCCAACGATCGGGTAGATCAGATCAAGCAACAACCTCCTGGTTTTAAGGTAAGAATGCTTAAGATCAGAAAAGATCGGGATGTTAAAGAACATGGCTTTTTTTATCGCTTGATCAATGGCCAGGAGAGCAAATACCGTATCAAACCATTGGCGGATACCTCTTACCAACTACTTGAGAAGGGGATCAAGGCATTAGAAAGCCAACAATTTCCGGCAAACCTCATCGATAGCTTAAGAAACAAACCCAAGCTTACAGCTTTTATTCGGCCCAAAGACGATTTTTATGACATGTTGCGTCGGGTCATAGGCAAATCAAACGCTGATAAACATTTTGATCAAATACTCAAGCAGGCGAAACCAGTTCCTCCTTATCGTATAGTAGGGGTTGAGCTATTTTATCGCCAGTTTGGGAGTGCCGAAACCGAAAGCGAAATAAAGTTGGTGGATGTAGTACACAGCATCTCTACTGCCAAAGATATCAACGTTTCAGGCGAGCGAGTGACCTATTTTAACCTTCAGGAGCAACCTCGTGCGACTACCATTCCTGAATTGATTAGAACTTTTCAATCCGAAAATTTAGAATACCGCACCTACTTATTAGGAACCGACCACACCGGACGCGATATGCTCAGTCGTTTGTTGTATGGAGTGCGTATCTCTTTGGGTATTGGCTTTGTATCTGTAGCAATTTCACTCATTGTAGGACTTACTCTAGGTTCGCTGGCTGGTTTCTTTGGAGGCATTGTCGATAGCGTCATTATGTGGTTTATGACCGTAGTATGGTCTATTCCTGGTATTATGCTGGTAATTGCCATTAGCCTGGCTTTGAATAGTCGAGGCATTTGGGTGGCATTTGTAGCGGTGGGGCTTACTACCTGGGTCGAAATTGCGAGAGTAGTAAGAGGGCAAATATTTGCAGTAAAAGAGAAATTATACATAGAAGCAGCCAAAGCACTTGGAATGAGGAGTTTACGAATCATTAGAGTGCACATTTGGCCTAATATTATCGGTCCGTTGATTGTGATCATTACCTCCAATTTTGCTTCAGCCATCTTGATAGAAGCTGGTCTGAGCTTTTTGGGACTTGGAGTAGCACCTCCTATGCCTTCCTGGGGAATCATGGTAGCAGATGGCTTCCGCCTGATGACTACTCCTGGAGGATTTTATTTGGTGTTTTTCCCAAGCTTTTGCATCAGTTTGATGGTATTGGCTTTTAATTTGTTTGGTAATGGTCTACGTGACGCTTTCGATCCTAAAACGATAACTCGGTGAGTATGTATCAGAAGAAATATCATTTGATTGAACTAGAGCTAAATTCTATCCTTGAAATTACTCAGGTAATCAATAACAATGCACCGGAAGATTCTTTGTACAAGATGTATAAGTTTACCCTACAGGGTAATCTACAGGTAGAAAAACTGGCCTTATACGTGTATGAAGATGACGAGAGTCAGTGGTATTGTAAGGTAGACTTTGGTACCAATCTGGATTTTTCCAGCATTGAACTAGAGGCAGAGGCGCTATCTGAGGTTCGTGATATTTCTCCAGTAGAATATGTAGATTTCTCCTCTGACGCATTCAACGAATTTGACGTAATCATTCCAGTATTTCACAAAGATAAGGTACTGGCTTATGTATTTCTTGATTCTAACGAAAGTGATTCAGAACTCAATGATGTAGATACCCGTTTTGTGCAAACGTTGAGTAACATCATCATTGTAGCCATTGAAAACAAAAAGCTGGTAAGGAAACAAATCAAGCAGGAAACCTTCCAAAAGGAGTTAGATATTGCTAAACAAGTGCAATCGATGCTGTTTCCCAAGACTTTGCCCAAAACCAAATCTTTACAGATAGAGGCTACTTATTTCCCGCATCAAATCGTAGGGGGTGACTACTACGACTACATTCCCATTTCAGAGGATGAGTTTGTGCTGTGTATTGCTGATGTATCGGGCAAAGGAGTACCAGCGGCTTTGTTGATGTCTAACTTCCAGGCTTCATTGCGTACGCTTACCCGTCAAACCAACAATTTGGAGCAAATCATTGCCGAATTGAATAGCTTGATTTGGGACAATGCTCAGGGAGATCATTTTATTACCTTTTTTATTGGCTTGTTCAACCGAACCGAGCATACTTTTCATTACATCAATGCTGGACACAATCCTGCGTTTTTGTTTTACAATGGCAAAGCCGAACAGCTACACAGTGGTACGACCATTTTAGGGATTTTTGACCCCTTGCCATTTATCAACCAAAAGGTAATAGAAAACGTAGAGGAGTTTTTGTTGTTTTGCTACACCGATGGCATCACCGAAACCACCAACCCTGAAGGAGAAGAGTTTGGGATTGATCGCTTGATGGAGTTTGTGCAGCAAAACAATGATTTGAGCGTGACCAACATCCACAATAATCTGATTAGGGAGATACAAATGTTTAAACAGGAAAATCAATACAGCGACGATATTACTTTATTGTCTTGCCGATACATCCAAAGTGGCGAACAAGAAGAGGATGATGAGCTGAACACCCTGGAAAACTGATATATACATCGAATGCGCTTTTTTAAAACGGCCTGGTGGGTTCGCCAGGTGCTTCCCCAATATACCTGGAAAGTAAATACCCAAGATCCGGTTATTTTCCTGACTTTTGACGATGGACCTATTCCTGAAGTGACCGAATACGTGCTTGAACAACTTGAGCCATATCAGGCCAAAGCAACCTTTTTTTGCGTAGGAGACAATGTTCGAAAGCATCCTGAGATTTACAATCAAGTCATTGCTGCTGGGCATCAGGTAGGAAACCATACCTATCATCATTTGAATGGCTGGAAGACCGAGGATACTGCCTACTTGGCAAATATTGCTCAATGCCAGGAAATTATGACCGATCGCACCCAAACAAGCTTGCCTTCAAAACCTTTGTTTCGCCCGCCTTACGGGAAGATCAGAAAAAATCAAATGAAGCAATTATCGTCTGATTATCAGGTGATTATGTGGGATGTGCTCACTTATGACTTTGACGCACAATTAAGCCCTGAGCGTTGTCTGGAGAAAGCCATTGCGCACACCACGGCTGGATCTATTGTCGTTTTTCACGATAGTGTCAAATCCATCGAAAAGCTCAAATGGGTACTGCCCCGTTATTTGCAACATTTTGCTGAGAAAGGATTTACGTTTAAGGCAATTGAGTCGACTAATTTTTAGGAACAGTGCTTATCTTATTTATCATACTAGGCATTTATTTACTTCTCCAGTTTCTTTTGTTGCTAGATTTACTCACCCATCAAGATCAAGTTACCAACGAACTCCCCAATCCTTTAGTGAAAGTCACCATTATGGTTGCAGCTCGCAACGAAGAGGAGAATATTTTGCGGTGTATGCAAGCCCTAGAGCAATTAGATTATCCCAAAAGCCATCTGCAAATCTTACTAGGCAACGACCAATCTACCGATGCTACCGAAAAGATCATCCAAAATTTCATAGCCGATAAGCCTCATTTTCAATTGGTCAATATTCGCGAAAATTTGGGGGTAGCTCAGGGAAAAGCCAATGTATTGGCCCATTTGGCGCAGGCTGCCGATGGAGCATTTTGGCTGGTAACCGATGCCGATATTGAAGTACCTGCTCGCTGGGTGCAGGCTATGTGTAGCACTCAACAACTATCAAATTCTACAAACAAGTCGGTCGGTATTGTCACTGGTTTTACCTTGGTACAGGGCACTACCTTATTTGCGAAAATGCAAGCCATAGATTGGGTATACGCCTTGGGGTTGATCAAAGTATGGAGCGATCGGGGTATTGCCGTAACGGCCATGGGCAACAACCTGGGCATCAATCCTGAAGCGTATCAGGCCACTGGAGGCTACGAACACATTCCCTTCTCTATTACCGAAGATTTTGCCTTATTTCAGGCCATTGTGGGCCAGGGATACCATTTTCGTAACTTGATCCACCCTGAAGTAATGGCTTTTTCGCAACCTATCAAAACGGTGAAAGGCTGGCTGCACCAACGTAAGCGCTGGATGAATGGGGCTTTGCAGGCCCCCTGGTTTCTCACCTTATTTTTTACTTTACACAGTAGTTTTTGGCCTTTGATCACAATGCTTGCTTTTTGGCATCCTTGGTGGGCATTGGTTTTAGGAGGAGCCAAGCTGGGTGTACAAAGTATTTTTATGCGTACACTATTCCGACGCATCGGTCGGTTATCGTTATTCAAATACCTCGGACTATTTGAGCTATACCATTTGGTATTTACCTGGATGATGATGGTGTTCTATTTTTGGCCTACCAAGGTGATTTGGAAAGGGAGGAAATATTAATCCTTTGGGTATGTCTCCTGCAATTCCTTGATTTTTGCCAACATAAGCGTTCCTTCTCTTCGGTTTTGCTTAGTAGAACCATCTGAAAATGTAACCTGCATATGCTTTCCAAATTGAAAAGTATCTACCAACGCTTTTGACTGAGACAAGCCAATAGCAATGTCCAGCTTCAACATATGGTAGTTTTTTTTATGCCTAAGGGAGCGGGCGTTTTTCCAGTTCATATACTCCACCTTGATATATTGATCCTGTAAAACCAGTTTAATCGTTTGAGGATATCTACAAAGTGCAAGTATTTGGTTGGCTGCTGCCAGGGACTTGGCCTGGTCATCAAAGTATTGGAGCCACTGACTGGAAAACTTGTTTTTGTATGGATCAATATTATGATAAAGTTGGGCAATGGCTGCCTGTTGGTTTCGAGGGTTGACATAAAGCTTGGTAGCCTCAGACGGTAATCGAGACTCTAAGTAAACCTCTACCACTTCTTGCCCAGTGGTGTGGGCTTTGAGTACAATCTCATAGCCCAGCTCCCAAGCTTCTACTGTCCATTCCACTTTCTGAGCCCCTTGTTTGAGCAACAATTGACTCAATTGCTCTGCTTTCCAGGTATTGGAACGATGTTTTTGGATGATTTGCTGTACCACAGACGAGGATTGAGCATTGACCGACATAAACCAACTGTTTATTAGAAATATGAAAATAACAATGAATCTTATCATCCCTTATTTCTTGATCAAGTCCTTATAAGCTTTGGTTTTGCGTATCGAGGCAAACATTTCGTCGGTTTGTAGTATGTCCTTCTCGGTACCATTTAACTTAAACTTATTCGCTTTTTTGAGGTATTCGAGCGCTTTTTCTTTTTCTTGTTTCGCAAGGTAGTAAGCCACCCAGCTAAGGTATATGAAGCTATTTCCAATCTCTAAACTTGAAGTCTTTTCCAAGTCTGCTTTGGCTTTGTCGAGTTGTTTGTTTTTGGTATAAGCAAAACCACGATAAGCATACAAGTCGGCGGAGTTTTGAACCACTATGAGGCAAGTATCGTAATCGGCAATGGCCTTGGGGTAATCGTTCATTTGGAGGTATGCCCAGGCTCGGTTAAAGTTATAAGTGATTTCGCCTGATTTGGTCGCTTGTGAGAATGTCTTTACCGCTTCCTTGTACTTTTTCATCTTGTTCAAAATCAACCCTTTTTTGTTATAGAAATCAGGGTTTTTGGGATCTAGTTGGATAAGCTCATCTGTAATTTTCAAAGCTTCTTCATTTTGACCTAAGTTAAAATGACAAATAAGCATACTTTGCAATATCTTCTTCTCATTTTCGGGGTTTTCTACATAGTCATCTGCTTTTTTGAAATACACCAAGGCTTCTTTGTATTGCTCCCTTACCCGATACAAATGTCCTATTTCGTCAGCAATAATCTTGATGGCTTCTTTTTGCTGCATTTCTTCGCGAATAGCCAGGCTTTTTTTGAACTTTTCAATAGCCATCAAATCGTTTTTCATGTTTCGGTACAGTGTACCACTGTTGTACAAAACCTTGGCACTGGCATCTTTTAATCCTAATTTTGTGAATTTTTGCTGAGCCTTTTCGTAATAATCAATTGCCTCCGAGTTGCGTTTTAAGCGTTCAGAACAAACTCCCAAATTGAGCAAGGTTTGGGCAATATTTGTTTCATCCTTCCTTTGCTGATGTATCTTCAAAAGTTCATTTTCATAAAAATACACCTTTTCAAACTTATCGGCTTTGTAATAAGCGTTTGACAGGTCGTGCATCAACTCTAACATTTTCTCCATAGAAAATTGGCCATTTTTTAGCTGTATTTTCCGGATTTTATAAGCTTTTTCTAAAATACCCCCCACCTTACGATGTTCTTTGATGCTATTGTACAAAATGGCAAACTGCCCCAATACTGCCACCACACCAGTGGTATCCTTGAGTTCTTCCCGCATTTTCAGCGATTGGCTATAAGCCTTGATGCTTTCTCCCATATTTTTTTTCAGGGCATATGCCTCTCCGATATTTACCATGATGGCCGCAACGGCTGACTTGTCATTCAGTTTTTTCCGGAGCTCAAGCGATTTTTTATAATATTCCAGCGCCTTGTCGTATTTCTCAGTAATTCGGTACAAAATCCCCAAATTAGTCCATTCGGTCAATAGCCTTTTTTCGTCTTTGGCAGCTTCCAAAGACGTCACCAGTTTTTGACTCATTTCTACGGCTTGTACGTACTTTTGTTGGTTGTAGTAAACCGCGGCTAGCCGCTTGCAAGCGCGCAAGGTTGGTTCCTTTTGATTGGAGGCTTCATAAGCAGTGAGCGCTTTTTGCAGGTATTGGGCGGTCTGCTCATAATCTTTAAGCGAAAGATAATTATCCGCAATCCTTTCAGCCACATTTCCTTGTTGGGGTACCATTTTCAATGTTTCAAATAGCTGCAAAGAGCGTTTGAGGGTTTCGGTAGATTTATCCAACTTTTTTTGTTGAAGGTATATCACCGCGATATTGACCAAGATATTGGCTTCTTCTACCTTTTGATTGTTTTTCTGGTAACTGGCGACCGCTTCGTTGTAGTATTTCAGCGCATTAGGATAATCGCCCTTTTCAGCATATACAATTCCTACATAAGCCTTGAGCTGTACCGCATCTTTATAAAGTTTCAATGAATCGTATTTTTGAGAGGATGCCGCAATGTATTGAATGGCTTGGTCAAACTCTTTTAAGTAATAATATACCCCTCCGATTTTATTGAGTAGGATGGCCGTTTTTAGAGCCGCATTTTTTTGTTGAAAAAGGGTCAGCGCTTGCTGAAAATACTTGCGTGCTTCCTGAAACTTTTTATGATTGGCCATAATGGCTCCCTGTTGATGGTAGGCTTCTGCCAAGCCTAGCGTGTAGTTGAGCTTTTTGGCCAGCGAGATGGCTTGCTTAGCATAGTTTTCCCCTTTGTCCAGCGCTTTTTGATTTTTATATTCTTCGGCCAGCTTATTGAGGACGTCTACTTTTTCTGCCGTGTTTTTTAAGTTTTTTAGTTTAGCTTCTAATTGCTGGGTGTTGATTTCCTGAGCTGCTACAGGCAAACAGTAAGCCCCTAAAAGCAACCAGGTAAAAACAAGGTGAAGTGTTTTCATAGTCGTGTCTAGTTTCTCGATCAAATAGGTGAATAATGGTATTATATATATCCTGATTGAAGCTGAATCCCAGTAAGTTGAGCCAGGATCGCTTCAATCAGGATATAAAGTACTTACTTGACAGTGCCAATGCCACTATAGTAGTAGTATAGTAAGCCGTAATAAGACTAAATTGTTTGGCTTTTATAGAAAAGTAGTCTGTGGTTATAGGAATGAAAAACCTTCAATAAAAATTACCCCTTAAAATTCATAAATACGTCTTGGGATATTCCAACGTAATGTCAAGGAACCAATCAGATTTCTAGTAGTTGCCAACTCGTTGGATTCTTGCCGGAAGGTAGCCTGCAAGTCCAAAAACATATTATGACGTAACTGATAGCTGGCATTGAAGTCCGCAAAAATCAAATTGGTTTCGATACCCTGTGCTATTCTATTACCAAATTCCTGTTGAAATGTTTGATTCGTAAAAATATCTTTTCCCCAATTGCTGCCATTGGCATCGGCTCCATAGCGGGTATATAGCAGTTTGGCCATCAGGTTGAGGCGTGGAATAGGTTGATAGCGGGCAATACCAATAAACTCATAGAAGTTAGCACCAATAGGGTGGGCCAGGGCCTGATTGTAGTTGGTAAAGTTGCGATAGCGAAAATTGTGGCGATACATATAGGGACGTACAATATTTACTTCCCCTTGCAGATCCAGATTATCGACTCCAAGCACATCTATATAGGTAAGGCCGATTTGCCCGGCTTGCTTGTTGCCCCACCAGCCATTGCCACTGCGTACTTCGGAGATGACAAATTCATCGATGACCAGTTGCCCATAGAGAGAAAACCTTTTGAGGAAATTCCACTTAAAATCCATTCCAAGTAAGGCATTGTCGGGGCTGCCTAGTTGTTGTTCGGCCGAGCGGTAAAAAATAATAGGATTCAAGTAATTAAAATCAAAGTTTCCACTGCCACCATTGGTATTTACGGTGTCGTTGCGGGCAAACATGACTGTCTCGAAAAGGCCAATGTTGAAGTTTTTGCTAAGATTTATGCTGAGGTGGTGCGTTGCAAAGTATTTTTTGGGACGCAAGCCGTCTGAGTTGAGGACTTCAGCGGTAAGTTGCCCAAAAATGTTTTGGTAGTTGAGTTTCCAGACATTGGTGTTCAGCTTCAAAAACAGATAATTGCTGGAATAATCAGACAGCGCCAGCGAGCGATATCCTGGACCTATTTGGTTTTTGTCGTGGCCAAATTGTAAGCTAATATTTTTGATTACATCAAAAGTAATGTAGCCTCGCGCCGTAATAAAGTCGACCTTTTCTTCTCCTGGCTCTTGTTTGTAGAAACCTTCGTTGGGTACCGCATTTAGACGTGTAATTTCATTGTTGACATAAGTAGGAAAGATGGCTTGATTATCAGTGAAGTACGTATAAAAACCTACCTTTTTGCTAATCATCCCTCGTAGTTCCGCTCCTCGGGTATTCAAGTAACGGGTAGCGCTTACATCTCCTCTTTCCAGGCTTCCACCCACACCTATTACTGGATTTACGTGCACCTCGAAATCCTCGTCGCGATAGTGGTAAAAGTCAGATTTTTTGTCTAAAAAATAACGCAGGAAAGGTTTTTTAGCATCGTTCTCCGCAGATTCACTCCATTCCCAATTGTCATTCTTAAGATAAGTAAGGTTAAACTTATCCTGGCGAGAGAGTTCACCAAGATTCGTAGTCAAACTATCGGCCATCATGGCAATGTATTTCCTCGAGTAAGGCTGAAGTTGGGTATGGAGTCTGTTAAAAAAACGTCCATTTTTGATTTCGTAGCGTTTGATTAAGTGAGCGTAGTCTTGGTTGATGGGGGCGTACACACTTTGAGCCTGTGTACTTATCGATAAAAATGTACAAATCATTAAGAATAAGCAGGTGTTCAATGATTTGTTTTTGGTTTGTAATTGCTTCATAAGAAAAATTATAAACTTATAATCTAACAATGAACGAATTTAGGAGTTTTTTAATCTTATGATGTAAATTTATGTTTATATTATAAGGGGACCACAAATTAATAGTAATGACATCACGACTGCTTTTTTATAACATTATTCTGGGCATTCTTTTGGTAGGTTGCCATACGCAACCTTCTGAATCACACGAAAGCTTACCTATTAAAGCCAAATCTTCTCAAAAGAGCATTAAAGTGCTGTTTTTGGGAAATAGCTACACTTATTACAATGCTTTACCAAAAGTGTTCGCCAAGCTATCTTCTCTGAATGGAAAAAAAGCTACAGTGCAAACCGTGGCCAGAGGAGGGGTACGGCTGACCGATCATAGTAAAAATGAATCACTTGAGTCTTTGATTCGGCGCGAAGCCTTTGATTGGATTGTGCTGCAAGAACAAAGTACCACTCCACTCACCAACCAAGACCAAATGTTTGAAGCAATTCGGTCGCTGCATCGTTGGTCAAAAGCCGAAAAAAGTAATTTATTGCTGTTTTTGTTTTGGGCGCGTGAGTATTCCAGAACATCGAATGTAAAACTGGGAAACAAAAGATACTTTGAACGCTTTGCCAATTCTGAAGAAGCACAAAGTACCCTTACTAGAGTACATAAAATGATTGCCGATGAAGTGAAATGCGAGATTGCTCCAGTAGGCAACGTTTGGCAACAAGTACATAGCCAAAATCATCGCTTACAGCTTTGGGAGAGCGATCGTAGTCACCCTACCAAAGTAGGGTCTTACATTACGGCAATGGTATTTTATACTTCTATCTACAATGCGTTACCAATCCGACATCTGGCTACCTGTCCTTTAAACCCTATCGAACTGGGGCAAATTGAGAAAATCATTCAAAAAGTAGTATTGGATCGCAAGGAGTTTTGGAATGATCTGGGTTATTAGTCATCGTTTTTTTAGGAATAAAATGGGGCTTCAGGGCTTTATTCATACGTTGTAGGCAAAAAATAGTATGCATGCACAATATTTTTTGCTATTTTGCAAGTTATCTATTAGAGAATAATACGAAACGAATGAAGCCAGAAGAGACTATAGATTTTCATATAAAGGCTACTTGGCATGCCATTGCTCGAATGTACAATGCCGAAGCAGCCAGATTTAATGTAACAGTATCGGTAGGATATATTTTATTGAACATAGATTTGGAAGAAGGCACTCCTTCTACCAAAATAGCTCCTTTGCTTGGGTTGGAAGCACGTAGTATTACCCGAACCTTGAAAAATATGGAAAATGAAGGGCTGATTTACAAAGTGCAAGACACCAAAGATCGCCGCTTCTTTAGAATTTTCTTGACTGACAAGGGAAAAGCGGGGCGAGAAGATGCCCGCCAAACTGTATTGCAGTTTAACCATGCCGTACAACAGGCCGTACCCCCCGAAAAGCTCAAAACATTTTTTGAAGTAATTACTCAAGTGCAGAAAATCGTAGAAGAAGGCGAAGTATACACTAAAAAATAATTGCTTATTGGTGTTACGTAGATAACTTTAATTCTATGACCCTGGCAGAACCAGAATTTACAACTCAATTGTTCTGTGATGCGTTGCGTAATCATATAACAATTGAGCTATTTAGTTGTAAATCCCGATTTTCATCGGGGCCATTAGAATAAGTAGATTCCGAACAGACTGCGTCTTGAGCTACTTATACACTGTTTGCAAGGCATAAGTAGTAATATAAGGCACCACATCTCCACCAAGGTATAGTTTGCCCTGGTATTCTTTGACTGCACCAGCTTCTGGCACTTGTTGTCCGCTGGGGTCAAACAATGCCCGCATGATTTTACCTTTTTCCGAAACCTGTAAGACCATACCAAATTGTTCGGGTTTAGGTTGCAGAAAACCAGGCAGGGCATAGACCATTTTTTTTGTGCCGGTTTTGTAGTGAATTTTGTCCAAAGCATCATTTCTTTTGGTAGTAAAACCTAGCCAAAAGCTACCGTCTTTTCTGATGGAGATGCCATTGGGAAAACCAGGCAGGTTATCCATAAACACCTCTTGGGTACCTTGCTTAGCCCCTTTGAGCCAATAACGTACAACGCGGTAGCGAGAAGTTTCAGTCAAGAGTAGAAAGTCTTCATTTTTTGAAAGTACCACTCCGTTGCCAAAATAGGTACCTTGAATAAGGGTAGTGACCTTTTGGGTGCGCGGGTTATAAGCATACAAGCCACCTTGAGGCTTCATTTCTAAAATGAGTTTTTTTCCATATTTCAGGCTATAAGGTGCTTTATAGGAGGTATTAGAGAAGTAAATAATCCCCTCAGAAGAAATATCCAAACCATTGGGAATCAGAAACCTTTGCCCTTTTTCGTCTCTATCAGCCAGTACTGTTACCGTTTTGTCAGGGGCAATGCGAATGAGACCCTGACGATGACTGAGGGCTACTAGGTTTTGGTGTTGGTCAAAGTGTAGTCCTGCTACCCAGGAACCGGCCTCATAAAAGGTCTCGACCTGGCCTTTTGGACTGATTTTCAGTATTTTACCATCGCTGAAATCATTACTTCCTTTATGTACCCCACAGTACAAGTTGCCCGCCTCATCCATCACAATATCTTCAGGACCATACCAACCCTTAAGGTCTATTTTTTGGCTATGTTGCAATTCATTATTGAGTGTCAATACTCCTTTGAATGCAGGTTTAGTGGGAGGCTTCCAAGCCATTGGCTTAAGCGAGCAGGAGGAGAATAAAATGCTGAAGCTGATGATGAACAACCCTTTGAAGAAACCTGTTTTTAGAGAAAAATGTGCCTTAGTTTTCATTGTCGTTGATTTTAATTTCAAAACTTTACGACAAAATTAAGGGAGTGCCAGGCCAATGTCATTTACATAGGTAAATAAAGGCTGGCTTAGGCTTGATCAGTGAGTTTTCGGCGAATGCGACTCAATTGAGTAGCCGAGATACCCAAATAGGATGCAATATGATATTGAGGAATCAATTGCTCCAGGGTAGGAAACTGCTGCCGAAAATTAAAATACCTTTGTGTCGCGTCCTGGAGCGCCATCTCAAGTTCTTTGCGTTCCTTTTCTAAAAAATAATACTCCGCTATTTTTCGGGCGAGCCGTTCCAAATCGTGAAATTCGGCATATTGCTGTTCCAATGCCTGATAGTTGGCCACCCATATTTTGCAATCGGTCAAGGCCTGTTGAGGAATGAGGTTCGGAGTACCTTGCAAGAGAGAAGTATATGGCCCAATAATACTAGGACCCACAAAAAACTGTTTATTGTATTCTTTGCCTTCAGCGTTGGTAAAAAAAGCCCGCACACAACCCGACTCTAAAAAAGCCATTTCTTTGGCAATAACATTTTGCTTTACAAAATAGGTTTCGGCTGGTAAATTGGCAGGTTGAAACAGTGGCTCAATGGCTTCCCAGGTTTTCGGACTGATGGGAGAGATGGCGTTGAAATATTGTTGGAGGGTAGTAGTCATATTGGTGTATATAAATTCACGTATCTTTGTGACAAACAAAATAAAAATCAAACATGAAAAAAGTAGGATTTATCATTATATTTTTAGTGATCAGCTTGATTGGTTATAGCCAGAAAAAAGTCAATGTGCCAGGTACTAAAGTATGGATGACGCCACCTGAAGGGGCTATACCAGGTAAAAACTTTACTGGATTTCAGATAGGAGAAAACGGAGCAATTCAAATCATGGATTTGGATGGAGGCAATTTCTATTCAAATACCCGCAATTACAAAAAAGAAAACTTTGAGGCCAAAGGGGTTCAAGTATTAGACTTCCAAAAATTAACAATTGATGGATATCCTGCTATATATGCGCATATCAAGGGTGCTGAACCTTTGGCCAGTCATCAGCTAGTATTTGGAGATTCCACGTTTTCAATCTCTTTAATGGCCAATTATGCTTTGGTTGATAAAACACTCGGACAACAATTGAAAAAATCTATTTTTACTGCACAGTACAAAAAAGATCATAAAATTGACCCATTTGGACATGCTCCCTTCCGATTAGACGATACTCACACAACGTTGAAGTTTAAGCAATATACCAGCAATATGTATTTATATTTACCCAAAGAGGAAGAAGGGAAGGCAGGGCAAAATAAACAATTTTTGTTATTGACTCCTTTACCAGGAAATGTATCCAGTTCGCTGGAAGAACTAGCAAAGCAAGCAATTTTAGAAACGTCCAAATATGGGATTGTCCTCACCAAAGTGATCAGTAGTCAAACAAAAAAAGTAAATGGTTATCAAGCTTACGAAATTGTGGCTAAAGGCAAAATAAAAGACGAAGCCACGGCTCATTTGGTGGTGACTATCATACAAAATAGAGAAGCTATGGTAGTATCACAAGGCATGCAAATGGCAGGAGATTTTGATAAAAAGGCATTTACTGAATTGATCAATACGATTCGTTTTAAAGAGTAAGTGGGTTTTGATGAACGGATGCGCAACCTTTAGGTAAGTTTTAGTTTCCTAGTTAAACAAATTAGAATGTTTAACATATAACCTTAAATTGAACGATCATGAAAAAGTTATTATGGATGCTAATACTTGCCTATGGTACAGTGAGCACCGGGTTTTCACAAGGATCATTGGTAAGTGACCCCACCAAAGCCCAATTTATAGACAGCGACATTGCCCGATTTTGGCAAGCTTTTGACCAAATGTCCTCTGTTAAAAATCCGTTTAACCAATACATGAAGGAGGGAAGTCCTGGTTTGAAAGACTTTGTCCCTTTTAGGATCAAAAACGGTAAACAACTGAATAGAATTGTTAGAAAAAAGAAAGCATCTTATGCCGCAATCCGTGAAAACTCTCTCAAGGTAAAAGCTCAATACCCACCCATTCTGAAAGCTTTTCAAAACTTCAAAGAATTGTACCCCAAGGCAGTTTTCCCGACAACTTATTTTATTATTGGTGCTTTCAATACGGGAGGCACTATCTCAAAGCATGGGTTAATCATTGGCGTTGAGAAACAACAAAACATTGAAGAAATTCCTTTTATAGTAGCCCATGAGCTCATTCATTTTAACCAAAAATACCCCAGAAAGCGGTATTCATTGTTAGAAACAAGTATCAAGGAAGGAAGCGCGGATTTTTTAGGAGAGTTGATTGCGGGTAAGCACATCAATACCGCTACCTTTGTTTATGGCAATGCGCATGAAGCCGAACTCTGTGCTGAATTTGTAAAAATAATGAATGATACCAAGTACCGAGGTTGGTTGTATGGAACCCGCGGAAGAAAAAAAGGCCGCCCCAAAGATTTAGGCTACTGGATGGGGTATCAAATATGTAAAGCTTATTACCAACAAGCATCAGATAAAAAGGAGGCTATAAGAGCTATACTGAACATTCAGGACTTTGATAGCTTTTTAGCCAAAAGTGGCTACCTGGCGAAGTATTTACAAAAATAATTACTGCTTCAAAAAATAAAGCTCCGTGCAAACATACACGGAGCTTTGAAGAAGTTTTTTGCGATATGATTTACTTCAATTTTGCCTGAAACCAGCTTGTTACTTCTTTTACTGATTCACTCACTTCAGCATCCTGGTCATAATAGTTAAACTGGTGATAAGGAGATTCCAATTCGGTTTTCATCCAGTGGAGTTTTTTGTCGGCGGTGCCTAGTTTTTCGTAAAACTTTTTGGTGTAGTCGGGCAACACTGCTCCATCGGAATGTACCATCAATGTAGGTGCTTTGATCTTGCTGGCGCTAGGCATAGGATTGGCGGTCAACCAATCTTCCCAAGACATCACCGCAAACTTATCGGCACTCCATTGTGCAATGGCTCCTCGCTCGGGGTTGAGGTAATAATCATAAGGCCCAAACATGGCCGCGCTTTTGTCAGTAGTAGAAATAGAAGGAATGCAGGTTACTTCGCCGCTTTGAGCATACTTTTCCTTGGCTGCTTTGGCGGCATTTATTTTGGCTTGTACACCTTCTTCTCCACCATAAAAAAGCTTGACCGCTTCGGCATCGTGTAGCCAGGAAGCTACGGTAGCCACTGCTTTGATGCGATTGTCATCAGCCGCGGCCATCAAAGTATACATCGCCCCAGCACATACTCCAAAAGCGCCAATTTGTGCTTTCGATACCTCAGGTAATGTTTCTAAAAAGCTCACCGCGTTTTTTACATCTACCGTTTTCAGGGCTGGGCTTTCATAGAAGCGAGGTTCACCTTCGCTTTCGCCAAAGTTGCGAAAATCAAAAGCCAAAGTGATAAAGCCCTGTTCGGCGAGTTTTTGGGCATACAAGCCCGCCATTTGTTCTTTTACTGTAGTCCAGCTACCCGATACTACCAAGGCTGGATAAGCCTTGCCCGCTTCGTATCCTTTGGGGTAATATAAGTTTCCGGTAAGGTTCAATCCTTCGCTTTTAAAAGTTACTTTTTCCATGCGTTTGTTTGTTGATTTTAAGTATCGAGGAGAAGGCGTATTTGCTTTAGCCTCTTGAGTTGTTGAATCGGTATCTGTTGTATTGTTAGACTTGTCAGAACTTGGCTGACAAGCCGTGAATAGCAAGCTTGCTATGAGTGTTCCGATAAGGATTTGCTTAATAGTAGTCATATTGTTATTTAATTTTATCTAATAGTCCAAAGCCACGTGCGGCAACTATGGGGTTAAAAATTTCCACGTATTCCGTGATTTTTCCGGTGCTATCAAATTTGAAAGTAGAGTAGTACTCATTTTCATAGGTGCCAGCATCGTTTTTCAGTTTGATTTGCCCAGCATATCTCACAAATACCATATTGGGGTCTTCCATCGCATATATTTCATGGATGGGAAACTTCATCCCGGCAAAATTGCTCGGTACGGGCTCCCAATAGGCTTTGAGGGCAGCTTTGCCCTTGGCACCTGCCGGGAACAACCCCGAAGCATAAGGATTTATTTGTTGTCCATTTTCGGCAAATAAATCCACAAAAGCCGTGATGTTTTCCTGCTCCAAAAGCGTAAAGAACTTTCGAACTGTGGCCTTGTTCTGTTGGCCAACTTCTTGACCTTGTTGTGGAATATTCATAGTTTCAGAAGGTTTTTTAGTTGATTTTTTTTGAGTTGGATCGGAGGTTTGGCAAGCCATCAAGCCCACCAAACCCATTACCAATAGGTATTTTTTCATAGGGCGTATTGTGTTTTAGTGATGCTTATTTTTTCAGGCGGGCAATTGCTTTCTGAGGAAGCGACGCATTACCTGACTGGTATTTAAAATTGAACTTCATATGGGTAATTTTCCAGGTGCTACCTTCCTGTTGGAGGTCAAAGTCATAGCTGCCTACCACTGTCCACAAATTGCCTTGTTCATCTTTGAGATAATGGGTAGCAGTGCCATAGCAAAAGATATGGGCTTTGTTACCTTCTACCTTGGTGAGAAAATTCCCTAGCTGATGATGGGTACTTTCAAATCCAGGTAAAACTCCTTTCCAGGCAGTGGTAATTTGCTGAGGAGTAAGGGTGGCCGCGGGCTGTTGGGTGAAAGAGGAATAATCTAATACTACTTGTGAGGCAAAGGTAGACGCTACTTGGTCCCATTGACGCTGGTCAGTGGCGACAAACATTTGAGTAACTACTTGATTAATTGTTTCCATGGTATGCTTAGTTGTATTTTGGGCATTTACATTGATTGAAATAATGCTGCATAAGAGCATCCATCCAAGGTGTTTTAGTTTCATTGCGTGTTTGTTTTTTGAACATTACAAAGGTCAGCAATGACACCGCGAATCAGTTAGTGGAAACAAAGCAAGAAGTATGAATTTCAAAGATTGAGTGATTTCTACTGGTGCTCATTTATAATGAGTTCCCTTTTTATGAGCAATTGTATTGCGGTTTTAGAGCCAAGATAACCTCCTGTTATTTCTAGGCCTTCTACTGGTGCTCATTTATAATGAGTTCCCTTTTTATGAGCAATTGTATTGCGGTTTTAGAGCCAAGATAATCTCCTGTTATTTCTAGGCCTCACTTAGCAAGCTCGCATTGCAAATTCGCACTAGACTTAGCCGTGAATCAATTAGTGGAAACAAAGCAAGAAGTATGAATTTCAAAGATTGAGCGATTTGCGATAGGTAAGCGGGGTGATTTGGGTGTGTTTCTTAAAAAAGGCATTAAAATTATTGGGAGCATCAAAATACAACGTATACGCTATTTCTTTGACACTTAGGTTGGTTTGGGCCAGGTACGATTTGGCCAATTGTAAGAGATGGTGATGGACATGACTCAAAGCGGTTTGCCCGGTAATGTCTTTTACCACCGCATTGAGGTGGTTGGGGTGTATGTGGAGCTGTTCGGCATAATAGCTGGGCGAATGTAGATTGACTGAAGCTTTGTTGGCATTATCTGGATAAAAACTGGTTTGGATCATAGTCTGAAACCGAGTCACGATTTTCAAATCAGCCGTGCGAATCATTTTTTCGGCCTCCTTGAGCCCCACCTGAGCTATAAAATACCGCTTGACATAATGCAATAACAGCATAGTATATGTGCCAATGAAGGAAAACTTATCGGTATTTTGACTATGGTATTCTTGGTAAATATGCTTAAAAACGGCCAATACTTGGGCTACATCGGCTTGGTCGATAGTAAATGGAATAGATTTATCCATCCTTAAAAAAGGGAAGTCTTCCAATAGGTGCTCAAAATAAGGCATTTGGGCCAGAAAGTCCTGAGTAAACATAATGTAATAGCCCTGCCAATCGGGTACAATATCCCAGGAGAGAATCTGAAAAGGGGAGTTGAAAAAAATGGTAGAGCCTTCAGGAAAATCGGTATGTGCCCCAGAGATGACAGTTCCTTCACCCGCAAAACGAATGGCTATAGCATAAAACTCATGGCGAAAAGGAGTCATTTTGGCGTGCACCGAGGGCATATTCTCCTGAAAACTTCGAATGTCGAAATAGTGGTGGAGAGGGAGAGATATATTGATGGCCTGGCAGTACTCTGCCAGGGTTTTGATGTGCTTCATATTTTGATGGCCAAGCAATCATTTATTGATCGAGCCAAGTCAGGGCTTGTTCTGGTGATTTAAAAAGCTGATAATTTTGATCAGCAGCTTGAGTTTCCAGTTCACTGGTAATTTTATTCACCGAAACCTTCATAAAAGTATTTTCAGGCATGACTACTGCCGTTTTTATCTGGGTAGTGTCAAGTTTTCTATTTACTACTTCCGACACAGTCCACTTCTGGTCCTTAGAAGAAATAAGCCCTTGCTTACGGCTATCAAAAAGCCACTTAGAAACCTTCAGTTGGGTTGATAAATCATAAAATTTAGTCATGACACTTCTAAACGCATCTTCTTGAGCAAAACGATGCCAAGTAAGCATCAAGGTGTTTTTTGACTGATCGTAGTCTATGGTAGCATATTGGTTTTTGAAATGATTGTTCATAGTGTTTTAGGAAAATGTGATCTAATAGGATAAAATACTTGATAATTAAATAAAATCAGAGATTACTCAAAGAGTATTGCTCTGCCATAATCCAGCAAATATTATGGATTGCTTGATATTATGTAAGATATAAAGATAAGATAATGTACCCAAATCTTACACTCTTTCTTCTGCTTTAGATTTTAGGAGATTGATTTCCGTGTTTTCTACTACTTCCTGGTCAAACTTAAACCCAATCAACAACACATCATCTATTTGTCCCGTATCGGCAATCCATTCCAGCAAAGTTTTTTCGTAGATTTCTTTCTGTTGAGCAAAATCCAATTGGTGATTGTCGAGTAGCATTTGGCGAAGGCGTTTTCCCATAAATTTACGTTTCTGAGGTCCCCCAAACTGATCCTGGTAACCATCCGAAAACATGTAACATACCGTAGACTTATCGAGCTTAATCGTATGTTTAGTAAAATCTCTTTCGCTTTTGTTGATCACGTCGCCAATGGGATAACGATCCCCTTTCAAAAGATGTAATTCCCCATCCTGAATGTATATCAGTGGGTTTTTAGCGCCTGAAAAGTCCATTTGGTAATTTTCGGTGTCCACCACTACAATGGCCATGTCCATTCCATCTTGGTTGTGGGTTTCTTCTTGCCGTAGCGAGTCTCGAATGCCAATATGCAAATGGTTTAAAATAAGATGAGATTCAGTGATTTGTTTTTGTTTGACAATCTCATTGAGCAAGGCACTGCCAATCATACTCATAAAAGCGCCTGGCACTCCATGGCCCGTACAGTCTACCGCAGCGTACACTATCTTTTTGCCGACTACCCCAAACCAATAAAAGTCACCGCTCACGATTTGGTAAGGGCGGTAATACACAAACGAATTGGGAAGCAATGCTTTGATGGCGGCATGATCGGGTAAAATGGCTTTTTGAATACGTTGTGCGTAATTGATACTCTCGGTAATCTTTTTGTTTTTGGTCTCGATTTGGTCGTTTTTTGTCCTAATCTCTTCGTTTTGCTGTTCTATCTCCTCATTTCGCTCCGTAAGCAATGTGTTAGATCGTTTTTGCAAGCGATTGCTCCTATAGAGCACAAAAGCTAACGCTACTAGCAAAAGCACCCCCACCGTAAAAGAGGTAATCAAGGTTCTTTGCCTGGCTTTTTCGTTTTCTAGTCGTTCTACTTTTTGGCGTTGGGTAAGTAACTGCAAAGCATTTTCCTGGATTTTGAGCTTGTTATCTTTAATTTCCAGTTTCTTGAGCACAAGGCTATCTATCAATTTCAAACGAATAGATTCGGCAATAAATAAACTATCGGACAGGCTATCTTTGGCCAATTCCAGAAATTTTTGGGCAAGTTGGCGTTGCCTAAGTTCAACTCCAGTGCGTTTTAGTTTTTTGTCAATATTTTGCAACTCTACTTGTTTGGTCAAGATCTCTTTTTCTTTGGCCTTGAGTTCTATGTCTTTGTCTTTTAGCTCCAATTCCTTATCGCTGAGTTTTTCTTTGGTATCCGAAGCAATGAAAGTAAGGTATTCGGTAAACTCAACGTAGAGTTTTTGATAGTATTTGCGGGCTTTTCGATAACGACGTCGTTTGGGTTTTTCGGTGAGTTTGTTGTAGGTTGGAATCGCATTTTCGGTTAAAAAACGATACACTTGCCATTTTTCAACCTGATTATTTTTGTATAATTCCCGATAAATATCATAGGCCTTTTCATAGTATTTGGCGGCTTGCAGGTAGTCGTCGCGATAAGTAGCCGATAAATCACCCAGATTGGTGTAAGCTTCAGCCTGCCCAATGGTGTAAAATATATCTAGAGATAATTTAAGGGCCTTTTGGGCGTAACGTTCTGATTCTTGAGAATTACTTGTCTTGAGCAAAGTACTCAACCGATTGAGAATGCCTACCTGATTTTGATCTTTTTTGCTGTCATCTACCAGGATTTTCAAACTGTTGATTTTTTGATTTTGCCCCCAAGTTATTCCGACCGAAAAAGTGAAAGATATTAATAAAAAAAAGATGAGAATTTTATGTGCCACAAGTCTGTAATTCGTGAATTTTTTAAATCTATGCCTTACCCTATATATAACCAGAAAGGCAAAAACTGTACCCCTTAAGGGCCAATAAATTTTTGATTATACTCATTTTAGGCGCAAATTGTTGTGCCAAAGATTAGTTTTTTGGTGGAGGCGGATTCGCTATCTGATATAACGACTTTTTGAACTTGCGCGTGTTGTAAGAAGCAATTCCTTTGCGCTTGATGGCGATTTTACCTTGGGGCGATATTACAAAGGTGGTAGGAATAGAGCGAGACGCATACACCCGAGGAAGATTTCCCGATACAATATATACCGGAAATGTGTAACCTTTGCGTTGAATAAACTTGGCTGCTTTTTGAGGGTTTTCGTCCAGCGAAATCATTACAAACTTCACTTTGTCGCTATTAACTTCTTTGTATAACTCGTGGATATCAGGCATTTCGGCAATGCAGGGAGGGCACCAGGTGGCCCATAAATTCATAAATACAGTTTTGCCCTTGAATTCTTCAAAACTTACCAATTTACCTTCCAAGGTTTTGAGCTGAAAGTTATAAGCGGCTGCTACCCGATCAGTTTCTTTTTGTACCGAAGCTTGCATAACGCCCGTTTTGAGTAAGAGTTGTTGCAAGCCGGCAGCTACGTTTTTGTGCCAGCCAGTTACAAACAAAACCCCTAAAACCCCCAAAAGTATTCCCCATTCGATGAGCTGTCTTTTAACACTGTTCTTTTTCTTGGATGTCATTGATGCTTAATAAGTTATTCGGCAAAATGATTTTATGGTATCAAAACACGAAGATAGACTAAATGATTCACAATCATCGAAAACGCACATAAGTGTTGGGCAAATTGCGGTTGATTTTTTTGATTTCTGAATGGGCAAAGTGATTGCCATACAAAGTGATTTTTTTGAGGCGAGGCAATTGATAAATTTCTTCAGGTAAATGAGTGAGTTCATTATTGCTGAAGCCAATATATTCAAGGTTTTGTAATTGGGTAAATCCTTTGGGTAATTGGGTAATACGGTTATTGCTCAGCCCAATGTACTGAAGTTGGGTTAGGTGCCCGATTTCTGGAGGCAAAGAGGTAAGCTGGTTCCCGCTCAGTTTCAACTCTTCCATTTGAGTCAAAAAACCAATTTCTTTAGGAATTTCTTTGAGTAAATTTTCGCTTAAGTTTAGTTCCCGAAGCTGAGTTAGGGACTGAATAGAAGGCGATAGTTTCCGGATTTGGTTGTATTCCAGGTACAGTTCCCGGAGGTTTTGGAGGTGATGTATATCCTGTGGAAGTTCTTGTAAATCACAGTCTTCCCAGTCGAGGCTTTGTACCCCTTTTACAATATCATAAAAGCCATGCTCGAGGCAAAGCAATACTTTTTTTCCAGTGCGTAAGGTTTTGTGCAACTCTACCGGAATGCCATTGCCTTTCATAATAAAAAAAGCCAATTCTACATTGGTATCGTCTCGGCTGTTCAAAAACTGCCGGATTCGTTGGGTATATTCTGGAGTACAAAAGAGCTGTTGTTTAACTTCCATAGAACGCTAACGGCTGATTTTATGAGTATAATTCCCTGACTATTAGCAATATAATAAAAATGATCACTTTTTGGGTTGGATATCAAAAATAATACTTTTGTTAAACAAAACAGTATAAAGTAGTGACTTCCTGCCACGAAAAGCGGCAAACGAAATCAAAATAACAATCCAGAAGTGCTTAGATTTTAAAACCAATCCACAAGATATCGTCTCGTTGGTCGGTACCCTCCATATGGGTTTGGAGTTGAGTAGTAAGTAGCGCTTGTTGTTCTTGAAGAGGTAAGTGAACCGAACTTTCAATCAATTCTTCCAATCTTTTTCTACCAAATTTCTTGCGTTGCACATTGTGCTGATCCTGAAAACCATCGGTACCAGTATAAATGATGCTATTGGGAGGCAATACCATCGTGACGTGCTCAAAGTCAATACTTCTATTTTGAAAACCTCCAATAGACTTGCGGGTACCCTTGATCTGGCCAAATGCCCCTGTAATGGCATTGTGGTAATAAAAACCGTTTTTGGCCCCGGCATAGGTGATTTTTACTTGACCATCCTCAGTGGGTTCCATTGTAAACAAAGCCGCGTCCATACCACTACTTTCGTTATAAGACTCCTGTCGTAAAAAGTGGTGTACTTCTTCGTGTAGGCGAGTCAATATCTGATTGGGCTGGCTAACGCACTGAAACTGAATAATTTGGTCAATCAAGTTATAACCAATCAAAGTCATAAAGGCCCCTGGGACTCCGTGGCCAGTACAATCCGCAACCAATAAATAGGTTTTATCTTTACTTTGGTGAATACTGTAAAAATCGCCAGAAACCACATCTCGTGGTTTATAAATGAGGAAGTGATCCTTCAGTAGGTCATTTAACTGGGTGGTAGTGGGCAAAATGGTTTTTTGAATAGATTCAGCGGCTCTTATACTGGTTGTAATTAGCTCATTTTGGCGATTGAGCTTCACGTTTTGTTTATCCAAAAAATCCCGCTGGGTTTCCAATTCTTCTTGTACTTGTCTTAGTTCCTCATTTTGGGTCATTATTTCATCCTTAGAGGCCATCAATTCTCGCGTTCTTTCCTGTACTTTCTTTTCCAGGTTGATGTTTTGCTCTCTAATGAGTAATAGATTTTGGGCTTGGGCTTCTTCTTTTTCTGCTTTGAGAATATTCATACGATCTCCCAGCGCCAAGGCAAATAGCAAAGCCTCTAGGCTAAATCCCAAATATTGACTGTTGTAGGTAAAGCGATTGTAAGGAACTACTGCGTTGAGCGTAAGCACAAAAACAATGGTACCAATGATGACAAAACTCCAGGCCAACGTATAAAAACGTGCATTGCGCTGACCTTTGGCAACCAACCAAATCCCAATAAATAGCAAACTTAAATAGTAAGTGGTGAGTACCAGTTGGTAGGGCATTGCCAACTGCACCACTGATAGTATACCGGTGATATTGAATAAAGGGAAAACCGCACTTAATAAAATGGTACAAAACCAAATCCAACGATAAAATCGAGGGCTTACCCGCTTTAGGTTGAGGTAAAACGAGGCAAACAAGGTAATAAGGGTGTATCCGATACCATTCCAAGAGTAAAAATAATTCCACAACCAATGCTTATATACCAGCGGGTAACCACTGCTGAAGGTGGCTACAAACAACACCCAACCCAGGTACAAAATATAAACAAGGTAGATGGTATCTCGCGCCGAATAATAGATGAATAGGTTATAAATAAGCAAGGCCAGTATAATGCCTATAAAAAGGGTTACGATGTAATCGTTGACTTGTAAGTAGCTGTCTAACGCCCGAAATGTACCTATTTGGAAAGCGTGGTTTTTGGGAGAAGAACCAAATATTTTTAAGTAAATAACCTGCGTATTGGTTTCGGATCCTTTAGCAATGAGTGCACAATGAAAGTTAGAGTTGAGGTCGTTGTTAGCGATAGGGCGCATAGAACCGTATTCCTTCGCCTGCGAATATTGATTATGAATATCAGGCTTGTATAAGTCAGCATACCAAGTACTAAACGATTCGCCAATGGTCAGAAAAATGTCTTCTTTGCTTTGATTTTGTACTACAATCTTGAACCAAATTGTAGTATTAGCGGGAGGTTGATTGAATACCTCCTTGGTTTGCGTTTGAAACTGTTGTTGAACCTCAGGTTTCACAACATCCTGAATGCGAAGGGTATTGGTTTTGTCTTCGAAAAACTGAACCTTCTTACCTATTTTGAGTAGAGGTGTTTGGGGGGTAATGATGATTTTGCTCTGAGAAATTCCCTCATAGGTCACCCCCAGGAGTATCCCCATCATCAATATAAACTTATAAATTCTAATATTCATTATTCTTCGTAAAGAAGTAATTATTGCCTTACAATCGAGATATTATGGTTAGTCAACTGGTGAATAGATCAACTTATTTGTCTACCGCACAAAATTCTTACCTAATCAATACCTATCTAAACATTATTTAATACCAACCAGTGATTGGTTAACCATAACGTTCAAATCTCTACTTCATTGATTGTGTAATAGATTTTATGCAATGAATCATCAAATATAGTGTAGTTTTCTGAAAATTGGTAGGCAAAAGGTGATATAAGGAAGGCAATAGGGCAGAAAACAGGCATCTGCTATGTTGAGCAATGCAGATGCCTGAAAATAGTTATACACTTTATTTAATTATTCAAATGCTTCAAGACCTTTTCCAATCGTTTACGCTTGCTGGCTTTTTCTACATCGTTTAAACGCTGGATAAGCACCTCTGCAAAGCGGGTGCGATATGCTTCGGTTATGATGGGTAAGGCTCGCTCGGCGTACATAGGCAACTGATTTACGGGGCTTTGTCGGAATTGTTCCAAGAGCAAATCCTGGGCATCGTTGGCATAGGGAGCACAAGAAGCCAACTCAATAAGAATATTGATTGCATAATCGCGGGTAATCACCGAGCCTTTATCCGCAGCTTCCATAATTTGCACCAAATGTGCGTAAACTTTGTCTGGCTTTGCTTTACTAATCCAATACAAGGCAGTCATAGCCCCCCATTGCAAACGGTTGTTTTTATGGAAAAGCAATGCCTTAAAATCCTCCAAGTAATCTACAATCAAGGCTGGCTTGCGCTCGCCGATTTCATACAATACCTTGATGCAATCGTTGGCAGTCGCTTTTTTCTGCTGCAATCCGCCAACCAATGCCGCGATAGCTTCTTGATCTTCGGTAGTAGCAATGGCTTCAGCCAGTGCGATGTTGGGTGCCTCATCGCGTTGGCCAAGAGCCGAAGCCAGTTTGTCTAGTACATTTACTGATTTCTCCATCTTTCTAATTTAGGAATTCCTTTGGTAAAAAATCCAGCCATAAACCCTGGAAAACCCATCTCTTTCATTTTTGATTTCACCAATTGTTTCATCTCAATCATCGTAATATCTGGATGAACAAAATGCCCGTTTTCATAGCAATAACTACAGTAAACAGTGCTGGTAGAACCATCGGCATTGGAGCCTCCTTTTTTGGGATCTTTTTTGAGCGGCATCGCGCAGCTTTGGCAATTTTTGTGTTCCATTGGTTTCGTTTTTTTGTTAGCTGTTACAAAAGTAGGAGGGATCACTGACAGCCCTATGTCAGTCATTTTGAGAATTTTCAATTTTTTTGATGTAAGCAGGCAAAGTAAGGTGAGTTTGGGTAAAGTGCTCCGAAGTAGGGTGTAACTCCAGCACTCGGGCAAGCGAAAAGTCTCGATAATCGTTGCGTAACTGACAAAAGCCAATGAGATGCCAAGCTTGGCTATAAAACGTGATACCGATGGGTTCTACCAAACGACGGGTAAGATTACCTTTACCGTCGCGATAAGTAATATCCAATATTTGTTTTTGGCTACAGGCAGCTTCAACTACAGCCAGATAGCGAGGTGTTTGTTGTTCGTCTATATAAGCCAGTACTTTTGACTCCAAATTTTCTACATCGGTAAGTTGATAGTCTTTGAGTTTATTCTTAATCTTCTCCAAGGCATTAGCAAAATGAGCAAAGGTAGGAGCATCGGTGTATTTTCGGGCGAGTTGTTCTACAAATATCAACGATTTAGCCTCTTCGAGAGTAAAAGCCAATGGTGGTAAAAAATGACGATCGCTTACGCAATAGCCCTTGTCTTTTTCAAATGTGATGGGTACCCCTGATTCTTCCAGCGCGCGAATGTCCCGAAAAATGGTACGTTCGCTTACACTAAATTTTTGTTGTAGTTGATCTATACTGGTATGAGAGCGTGATTGGAGATAAGACAATATAGCCGTTAGTCGTTCTAGTCGTTTCACAGGTTTGTTTAGTTTTAATCAAGTGTAGGGTAATTATTGGTAGAAGATTGTCCAAGGTTTTCAAAGGCAAAATTCTTACCCAACGATTTCCACAAGTACAGAGATTCTGCAAAACTTTTATTCACCTACAGGTATATCTTAAGCAGAAACTACTATTTTTACAAAGCGAGTGTAAGCACTACAATCAAGCTTTAATTGTATATGGACAAAGACTTTATAGAGAGCATCAAAGGACATCTCGAGAGCAGCGAACGGTTTAATAATGAACTGGCATTTCAGATTTTGTCAGGGATGGATCCTTTTCCGGAAGCGTTGAAAGAATACCTGACGGGTACCAGCGATAAACTACTGCTGTGTTTAGAACATGGCTTTTTGGATGCGTTGCATGATTTAGACGAGCTGGAGTTAGTGGGGCAGGATTTCAGCGAACAGCCCAATATTTTAGAAAATATAGAAAATCTTCCTGGCCTTGAAAAGCTGAATCTAAGCAGTAATTTTCTTACTTCTTTGCCTTTTCGCTTGAGTCGTTTGCAAAACCTCAAACACCTCGACTTATCGCAAAATCGTTTTGGGAAACTACCCGATGCCATTGAAAACTTACGGAGCCTAGAGGTATTGAATATTGGTAAAAATGGGTTTCATCGCTTTCCCGACAACTTTGAAATGTTGACCCAGTTGAAAGGCTTTGCGATCAATGATAATTTTCTGAAAGAAATACCTGCCGAAGTAAGTCAACTAACGGCTTTGGAAGAGTTCAACGTAAGCACCAACCAGATCAGCTTGTTGCCTCCAGAAATAGGCGCTTTAGTCGCTTTGAAAAGACTGCGGTTAAATCAAAATAGTTTGTCGAGTCTGCCTGAAGAGTTTACCCAACTCCAAAACCTCGAGGAGCTACGTTTAGAGCGCAATCAGTTTACCGAGTTTCCAGAAGAGTTGCTAAAATTACCTCAGTTAAAGAAGCTCTATATCTTTGATAATGAGATTGGTGCTTTGCCTGAAGCAGTAGCTGAAATGACGGCCTTGGAACATTTACAAATCGCAGGCAATAAGCTAAAAGCCTTGCCAGCCACCGTAGGGCAAATGGCTGGGATGAAAATCATGTATTTGGAATACAACGAGCTAGAGGAGATTCCAGTGGCCATTACCAAGCTGGAGCATCTAGAGTATTTGTCGGTAGAACATAATAAGATTACCAGTGTTCCAAAAGAAATTGCCCAGTTACAAAAACTGGAATATTTGCATTTGCATCACAACGATCTGGAAACCTTGCCCAAGGAAATTGCTCAGTTGCCTAACTTGAAAGAACTCGATTTGCGCAATAATGAAAAATTAGATCTGGTAGATATTTTTAAAAGCCTAGACCATATTGAGAAGGTACACGTACAACCGGGCCAATTCCGCAGTATTCCATCCAATCCCGACGATTGGCGTTATTTGCCTTTTTTGACTTTAGACCAGCAAAAACTTACCGAATTACCTGAAGCCATGGCGCAAATGGTGGCTTTGGTAGAGCTAAGCGTGCAGGAAAATGAACTGACGCAGTTGCCTGATTTTATAGACCAATGGGAGGCGCTGGAAAAACTAGACCTACAAAAAAATAAATTGACAAGTTTACCCAGTCAACTGGGTGATTTGAAAAAAGTGGCTTGGTTAAGGATTGCGAATAATGCGCTGACTGCCTTGCCAGATACTTTGGCTGCCTTGCAGGATTTGCGGGAAATGTACCTGGAAAATAACGCGCTGGCCAGCCTGCCTGATAACATGGGTGAGCTCAAAAAACTAGTAGCGCTCAACTTGGCCCACAATCAATTAACTAGTTTGCCAGATGCTATGATAGAGATTCCCTACATTCAGTATCTATACCTCAACGATAACCAATTGACCGACTTGCCTGAAGGTATCGAGAAGTGGGTGTTTTTGCAAGAGCTCAATTTGAAGGGGAATCCTATTTCGGAAGAAACGCAAGCCAAAATCAAAGAAAAGTTGCCCAGAGCACGAATCGCATTTTAGAGGCATTCTAGCAAGGAAAATATAACGGGCAGGCTTGTTACAAGTTTGCCCGTATACCCTTTATAAATTGAAATTGTAGGTGTTATCATCATCGCCGTCAGGCTAACTATAACGAAGGCAAATTTACCTTCACATTGATTACTCTCCGCCTCGGTTCGGTGTCTTCACGAACCGATCAGATCCTCCAAGTCAGGCATTGATCAGCCTGTGGCGACAATGGTGATTATCAAAGTAAAAAAAACTTTAACCTGACAGTTATAGTGTTGTCATAAACTGCCCTCTTCTATCAAATCCATTCATCACCTCGCCCTATTTTGTAAGCCCTAGCAACTTCAAAAGACAAAGAAAGTTCATTCGTTTTTATACAATTTTGGCAAAGAGCCAACACTTATCTTTATTCCTAAAATTGAGTGTAGAGCGATTCTGAGGTTTCATTACGTTCTCACCAACCAATCTACTATTACCCATATTTTAATATCTATTAATTATACCCATGAAAATACGATCGTTATTTGTTTACAGCTTGCTGTTCATTTATTATAGTCAGCCATTATTTGCCCAAATTTCCTCTAAAGAGTTAGAAAAAGAGGCCGATAAATTTTTTGAAAAAACACACAATAAAACGTCCCCTGGCACTGCCATAGTAGTGGTAAAAGACGGCAAAGTAGTATTGAATAAAGGATATGGTTTGGCCAATATGGAGCATCAGATTCCAGTGACTCCCCGTACCGTATTCGATATTGCCTCTGTCTCCAAGCAATTTGCGGCTTTTGCCATTGCGATGTTGGTAGAGCAAAAAAAACTGGCCCTTAATGATGACGTAAGAAAATACATCCCTGAACTCCCCAATTTTGGCCATACCATAACTATAGGCCATTTGGTACACCATACAAGCGGCATACGAGACTGGACTAGCACCTTGCCATTGCGTGGGGTGCTATTTGACGATGTCATTTCCTTTGACCAAATACTAAGGATGGCCTATCAACAAAAAGAGCTCAACTTTGTGCCAGGTTCAGAATATAGTTATTCTAATACTGGATACAACCTGTTGGTAGAAGTGATCCAACGAGTAACAAAGCAATCCTTTCGCCAATGGACTGACAAACACATTTTTAAACCTTTAGGAATGACACATACCCACTTTTCAGACAATTATGAGGAAGTCATTGCTCAAAAGGCTTTGAGTTATGCCCGTAATAGGTCGGGTAAATACCGAGTGAGAACAAATCAATTAACTGCGTTAGGGTCCAGTTCTTTGCACACTACTACTACCGATATGGCCAAGTGGCTCATAAATTTGGATAATCCCAAAATAGGAGGAGAAGCGGTGAACAAGCGAATGTTTGAACAAGTAAAACTGAATAATGGCAAACAATCCTCTTATGCTTTTGGGCTTGATGTAGATGAGATTTGGGGTGCAAAACGGGCAGATCATTCTGGAAGCTGGGCGGCTTTCCAAACCTATATGGTTCATTTTCCCGAACATCGCCTATCGTTGGCAGTATTTAGCAACCATCAGGCAAATCCCTGGCGCATTGCGCTTCGAATAGCCAAATGGTATATCAAAGGGGTAAGGCCAGGCACTAAAAGCGCCAAAAAGGATAAAAAAACACCTGCTAAAAAAAGCATTACCTTGTCAAAAGAAGCACTGGACAAGTACGTAGGCATGTACCGCTTTGGGGCAGCCTGGTATGTAACGATTACCCGCGAAGGTGACCAATTGATGACTCAGGCCACCAATGAAGATAAATTCCCCATGACGCCCACTGCTTCAGGGGAGTTTTGGGTACCTGCTTATAGATCGGCGATGGTTTTTAAAAAAGATGCTACAGGAAAAATAAACCGAGTGCATTATCGTGGTAAAGATCGCCTTAAGATGAAACCTGCGCCTAAACTTACCCCTGAGCGAATGGCTACTTTAGTAGGACGATACTGGAGTGAGGAGTTGCAAACGGCCTATGAGGTGATCAAAAAAGAAGGGAAGCTATATCTTTTGCATTTTCGTCATGGACAACTTGAACTTACCCAAGCCTGGAACGACGATTTTAGCAATGGAAAATGGTTTTTGCGATCGGTTCAGTTTGAAAGAAATGCCCAAGGGAAGGCCACTGGCTTTCGAGTGACCAATCACCGCGCTAGAAATCAATTGTTTGCTAAAGTGAAATAGCTTTTTTAAAAACAATTACCATGAGTCATCCCAAATTTTTGAGGTTACTTATCATCAATAAACACTCAAGTGAAATGTTATTTAGTGCGCTGATAGTCAGGAGTTTAATGGAGTTTTTCCTGAATGTTACCGTCTTTGATTTCGCCTTATTTTGTGGGCGTTAAGAACTTGCGGAGTGAAGCTGTTAAAAAATGATCACTGACACCTTAGCCTGTGCGGCTGATTTTGTGCGAAGGTGGAATGTTTGAGCATTTTAAGCGTAACACAGCGAGTTTAGCCAACACAAAATACAGCGACGGCGTTTTTGCTACTTTTTGAGCTGTAGCAAAAAGTAGGGAGAGAAAGTGCAAGTAATTGATTATCAGTATATAAAGGTGTTTTTTACTCCCCCTGTACCTTTATTTTTTTGAAAAGAAAAATTTGGGACGACTCATGTTTTGTAATAAAATTTATCATCTACTCTACAATCCATCCAGGCTCCCCATGATACCCCTGGCCTTGAGTAATTTTTGTTACTTTCTTAGTTTTTAAGGTCAACAAAAAAATATCATCCTTGCCTGCAACCTTGGCATGATAAGCTACATACTTACCACTGGGCGACCAGGCAATTTCACTTTCGTGAATACTTGGCGTATCGGTCAGGCGCATAGTTTGGCGGGTTTTCAGATCAATGAGAAACAAATCATTGTTGGCTTTGCCTTTTTGCATAGAGGTAATGATCTGCCGACCATTGGGCGCCCAAGTACAATACTTTTCTCTTACTTGGTTGTTAGTAATACGCTCGGTCTTTTTTGATTTTAGGCGGTATACATAAATCTCGTTGCTGCCACTTTTGTCAGAAATAAAACTGATACGACGACTATCGGGCGACCATTTCATACGGCCATGGTAATGCCTGCCAGAAGTAATCTGAATGCTGTCTTGCGGATGGGCAAAGGGCACCAAAATGATATGCGTTGCTTTGCCTTGCTTACGATTATACACTACCCACTGGCCATTAGGTGACATATCGAAAGCAGGCAATCCTTTGGTATTTAGATTTACTGGGTTTCCCTGGCGATCCATAGCCCGCATTCTAAATCCTTCTTTTTTGTTCTGACTATTAAATAAAATCAAATGCCGTTGCTTGCCTAGTTTTTTAATATACTGGGTTTGCCATTCCCACCCTTCGAGAGTAGTTAGTTGGGTTTCGTTTTGGCCGTTTAGAGTGTTTTTGTAAATGTCAAACCCTGCTCCTCGTTTAGAGATATACAATAACTTCTCTTGGGGTTTAATATTTAAAACTAAAGTAGTGCTCATGAGCAAACTGCTCAGTAATACTAAGAACAATAACGATATGGTAGTGTGCTTTCTCATGTTTTATAAAAGTTACGTATTGGAGTGCGTTTTTAGATTTAACAAATAGTCGCGATGATACGCTTGATTTACCCCACAAGAGTAAATATTTTACCAATACAATATGTCCTGAAGACATAAGACTTGCTCTCACCTTATAAATTGAGATTAAAAACTTAGGTTTTAATGGGTTGAAGTTCCATCAGAAGCATTTCGGTTAATAAAACTACGTGGCGTTTCTCCTGCTATTTTTTTGAAAATTCTATAAAAAGAGCTTTGACTATTGAACCCACATTCGCTGGCAATGGCAAAAAGGGTCAGACGTTGATGAGCTTTCTTTAGCAGCTGTTGTTTCACAGCTGCTACCCGGTATGTATTGATAAACTCAAAGAAGTTTTGATCCAGTTCCTGGTTGAGGCATTGCGAAATGTGATGCGCTGGAATTTGGGTTTGTTTGGCTAATTGAGGCAGTTTAAGTTGAGGGTTTTTATAAGCTTGTGTAACTTTTAAGTGAGCCTCTATTTGTGATAAAATGACTGCACGATCAGTAGCATCCAAGGCACTAGTGGCATATTTGTTTGAGTAACTAGAGGAGGTTTCTGTCAATTCATCTACTTGGGTTATTGTCTGGAGTGTCATGGGAGGCGCTTCTGACTGGTGATGATAAAACAAGTAAACCGTAGTGGCAAAAATGCCAAATGCCAGCGCCAAATACACAAAATAATAATAGGTTAGCCAATTGTTTTGGGTAATAGCCAATGTGATAGCAAGAGTATAGCCCAATATCACATATAGAGTGAGTGAATGGTACAATCCTCGGTAAATATTGAGATGGATATTGACTGAATGAGAATCTTCATCATTGAGCTTAGTGAGTTTTTGGGAAACCAAAACCCGACCCAATATTACATAGAGCGCAATTTGAGCTAAGTAACCAATTTGTACAAAATCTATGTTTTTATCGGCATAAAACTGCTCAAAAGCGGCAACTTTGTAGCTGGCTGGCTGAAAAAAATAAAAAGGGGTAATGTAGACCAACATAAACAGGGCTGGTAAAAAATGTAGGCTATCCCAAAAGGTAAAGCGGATAGGTTTAGAGGTAAAGGTTTGGCGTACGTGCAAATACAATAAAGGACTAAATACAAAAAGACCAGGTACGTGGGTCCAGATTAGGTGAGGCAGGGTATGGTACCACCTAAAGTGCTCTAGCAAGAAAATAAAAATGATGTAAGACACCAGCAGAAAAAAAAGCGCCAATAATACTTTCTTTTGCCGAATAAGTGCCCAAACACTCAATAAGAGCCCTTGGATCACGCTATATTCAAGCAAAAAAGTCCATAGATTTTGATTCACCATACAAGAAGTTTCTTTGTATGAAATCTACGTATTTTTTGATATCTAATGGATTGATTGATCAATAAAAGCCCTGTTTTTACTTTGTTTCAAAGAACAGGGCTATACTACTAGACATTTTTCGTCTGTGTCTTCACCATAGCCGTCAGGCTAACTGCCTAGAAGGAATATTTACGCAATGATCCACTTTTTCCTGCCTCGGTTTTGTGTCTCCACCATAGCTGTCAGGCTAATGGCTAGTTCAGATTAACTGCCGTTGAGCTCACCAAAGGTTCGGTTTGCAATCTGAACTCTCCCTGTGCTGAATTTTTAATTCAGATACTCAGGGATTAAAAACCGACCAACGGGAGCTCAACGTAGTTAATCCCGAACCGACAACATCCTCAAACTTCACTTACTCGAGGTTGCGATCATGAGTCATCCCGAATTTTTGGGATGACTTTTTATTAATCATCTTTTAAATAAAAAACCATTTAACCTGTTGTTAATCAGATATTTACTAAAAAAACCTTAAACATTACTGCCTTTCATTTCGCCTTATTTTGTGGGCGTTAAGAACTTGCAGAATGGAGCGGTTAAAAAATGATCACTGACACCCTTGCTTGTGTGGCTGATTTTGTGTGAAGGGTGGAATGTTTGATCATTTTCAGCGTAATGTAGTAAGTTTAGCCAACACAAAATACAGCGACGGGGTTTTTGCTACTTTTTGACCTGGAGCAAAAAGTAGAAATAAAAAAAGTAAGTACTTGATTTTCAGCATGTAAAAATAAGCTTTACTATCTCTTTACTTTTATTTTTTTGAAAAGGAAATTCGGGATGACCTATGAGGCAATGAAGTCGTTTTTTAAAAGTTTAATACCAATCTATAGATAAAA
>DMXI01000385.1 GCA_003483885.1 Microscillaceae bacterium | reverse complement strand
CACGGGGGTTTTAGTAGATTCTGAGAATCCTACGGTTACCAGTATTACCCGTCAATCGCCTACTGGAAGCCCAACTAATTCTAATGGCCTAACATTTAGAGTTATTTTCAGTGAAGACGTTGAGTCCATAGATATAAATGGTAATGACTTTGTAGTTACAGGCCCTACCGGGATTACGATCACTGTTCTAGGATTAGGAGCTTCTTATGATGTGATAATATCTGGAGGAAATATGGCAACCTTTAGTGGTACCGTTACTTTGGGTTTTAGTGGGAGTCAGGATATTGCTGATGAGAATTCAAACCCTTTGGTGAACACGATGCCTACTGGAACCAATGTAAATACTTACGTTTTGGATAATACTGCTCCAACGGTCACAAGTTTTACCCGCAAAACACCCAATACCCAAATAACGAATGCAGACGCCATTACTTTCTTGGCAACCTTTAGTGAAGATGTTCAGAATGTAGACCTGAATGACTTTGCAGTGACAGGACCTACTGGTGCCACGATTATGGTGACTCAATTGACCGCCTCTACTTATGATGTACAAATATCAGGCGGAGACTTGGCAGCCTTGAATGGTACGGTAGGTTTGAATTTAGCAGGAGGCGCATCGGTTACTGATTTGGTTGGAAATGCTTTAACTATAGCTGAACCTGGTACCGATGAAACTTATAGCTTAGATAATTCAGTGCCTAACACGGTGAGTTTTACTCGAAAGAATCCAGCCACCACCACGACTTCAGCAGATCAATTAACTTTCCTGGCTACTTTTAGTGAAGATGTCACTGGAGTAGGTATAGCAGATTTCACGACCACTGGAACCACGGCAAGCATTGCTTCAGTAACCCAAGTAACAGCTTCTACTTATGATGTAGTCGTTTCTGGTGGAGACTTAGCGGCTTTGAATGGTACAGTTGGTTTGAATTTCGCAGCGGGAGTAGCAATTACTGACTTGGCTGGTAATACTTTGCCCAATGTTGAACCTGGCACTGATCAAACCTACACGCTTTGTAATGGACCTGATAATCCAGTAACTGGAGTTAGTTTGGGTACTGTAACCGCAAATAGCATTGTATTTACTGGTTTTACTGCATCAGCCGGAGGAGCTACTGGTTATGTGGTCAAAATTAATAACACCAATACCTTTACCCCTCCTACCGACGGTGCTACTTTGCCCACGGCGAATTTGACTTGGGTCGGAGCGGGCGAGCAAGTGATTTATACGGGTACTTCGGCCAATCCAAATATTACAGTCACTGGATTGACTTCGGGAATTACTTATTACTTCAAAATATTTGCTTACAACGATTGTGGAGGAACTAATGCCTTTGAAAGTGCCGGAGCTGAAACCAATACTGCTACTCCCAAAGCCGATCAAATCATTACCTTTGGAGCGTTGGCAAAGCGAACTTTTGGAGATGCACCTTTCAATCTAAATGCCACGGCAAGTTCTGGTTTAGCCGTAACTTATGTGAGCTCTAATACGGCAGTGGCTACTGTTTCGGGTAACACGGTAACCATCGTAGGAGTCGGTACTACCAACATTACGGCGAGCCAGGCTGGAAATACTAATTTTAATGCGGCCCCAGATGTAACCCAACCATTCACAGTAAATAAAGCCGATCAAACTATTACTTTTAATGCGTTGGCTGATCAACTCATTGGTAGTTCTCCATTTGATTTAACGGCTACGGCAAGCTCAGGATTGACAGTCACCTACCAGAGTTCAAATACAGCGGTGGCCACCGTTTCTGGTAATACAGTCACAGTTGTGGGAGTAGGAACTACCAACATTACGGCGAGTCAGGCAGGAGATGCTAATTACAACGCCGCGCCAGATTTGGTACAACCTTTTACCGTGATAAACGCTCCAATAATGGGGATCGCACAAGGGAGCAATGCCCTACCTCCGGGTACTGGTAATTACAATTTTGGGGCAGTAGATGCAGGTCAAAGCAGTAATGCAATTACCTTTACCATTGCCAATTCAGGAACCACTGATTTGCAACTGAGTGGAAGTCCAATTGTGGCATTGAGTGGAACCAATAGTAACGAATTTACCATCACCCAACCTACGAGTACTACGGTAGCACCTGCTGGTAATGCTACTTTCCAGGTTGTATTTGCCCCTACTACGGCAGGTACCAAAACGGCTACGGTAAGCATTGCCAACAACTCAGCTACCCATCCTTATACCTTTACCCTTACGGGGGAAGGAATATTTGGGGACAATAATTTAGCGGCCCCTAACTTGTTTACTCCTAATGGAGATGGCAGAAACGATGCGTTCTTGATTTCTGCCCCAACGCTGGCTACCGTAACCCTGAAAATTTATAACCGCAAGGGAACCGTAGTATTCTCAAGCAGTGATGTCAACGAGGTTACCCAAAATGGTTGGAATGGAGAGTTAAATAGAAAAAAACTACCTACTGGGACGTATATCTGGCAAATCACTGGGACTTATCAGGATGGAACCGCTGTACAGCGACAAACTGGAGAAGTATATTTAGTGAGATAAAAATTGTACAACATTTAAAATGAGTTTTTTCAGCAAATATTTCCCGTAAATCCTGAGTCATTTTTTGTATGTAGGTACAGAAATATCTAATTCTTTGGCTATATGGAAAATTTTTCCCATTCGCTTAGCTAAACCCTCTAAAAATGAAAGCGTTTTTATCATTTATACTATTTTTAGCAATCAGCACCTATTTTTCCTGTTCGGACAAAACTACTAACTCCACCTTAGAAAATGACTCTGCCAGGATTCATCAAGCACAAGATTTTGGCAAGGTCTCCACAATACGGAATTGTGAAGTTACTTACTAAGCATTACCTTCAAAAGTAAATTCCATTTTTATGATAGCATAATCTGCCAGGATAGACTCGTCTTTATTGTGAGAAGTCGAGTCTATCTTCAAAAAAATGTACCGAGTATCTTTGACTTTATTGGAGCTTATCTTGACACAATCACGTAAATTAGAAGCCATAAATTATTATAATCACCACATAAAAAGGGTACATGCTAATCCCATTTTCATAAAATAATCCTCTTAAATTTGATAATATTTCTAAATTATATATTTTAGAATAATCTTTCATCACAGCTAATAAACCCTTACAACACATGTTGTATATATTATACTCGATTAACAAAGTTATTACCCTCATTCTTTATATACCACAATATATAAAGCACAACACACACTCGTCTTACCCCTCTTTTTTAACCACAAACCCTTGGCTATCTAAGGCAATTCTTATCTATTACTAACATGAATTACGAAAATGTACTCATACCACAAAAAGTAATTACTGATGGAGGAAGACATACATTGTATAAAGGCGAGGTAATTAGATATGCTGGTCTCCCTAAATATCCTTTAGCAGTGGTGGTTTACAATAATACCAATACAGATGTCCTTTTTCGGGTTGCTTATAATGATGAACAACCAGAGGCATTTCTTGCTCAAACCTTAGAAACCAGTGGATACTCACTAGGACATGCGTATCTGATCAATCCTGCGATCACTCAAGCCTATGATATTACAATTGGGGTTTCTGATTTTAACCCAGACGGTTCTAGTCTGGAGGTATACATTGCCTGCGCAGGACTACCCATAGATCAGCTAGTGCAAGCACACCTTCTTTCTAACGAAGGAAATCCTTTTATTTTTGATGGATACAGTAAAATGTATTGCACTCCTGCACTTGAATGGTATCGCTTGAAAGTAGAAACAGCTGAAGAGGGACTTACTGGATTTATCTTTCAAGGACAGCAAATTATTATCAATAGTTTGAATATAGCACCTGGTCGGAAAAATCTCCAAAACCTTGTAACTATAGGTGCTGGAATATTACCTGAACAAGTATCATTTAGTACTGTACAAGGCACCAAATGGGAGCATGAACTATATGGAGCTGTATTACAATTCGCTTATATTCCTGTAACAGCAGCTAACAATCGGGAATTAGGACGTATTAGTCTTACTCCTTTAGAGTAAGAGTTTGGGCAGTTTTTGCCCAAAAATGAATCATCATGACTACGTATAAATATTAATCTATTCAATCTCAGCAATTCATGAATTTAGCTAATCTTTTTAACACAAAAAATGTCATCAATAACGGGGCAAGATGTACTTTGCATCGTGGTGAAGTAGTACGTTATGTTAATTTACCTGAACAACCCATAGCAGTGGTAATGTGTAACAATACCGATCAAACCGTAAGGGTCCGTTTAGGATACAACAACGACTATCCTCAGTCGTTTATAATAGCCCCTCCTCAGGAAAGCGGTTTTTCGGCTGGACATATCTACCTGATGAATCCTGCTTTAACCCACAACTATGAAATAGCTCTGGCTTTGCCTAAAGATATAGAAGAAAACGCCAGCGTTGATGTGTACCTCATCAGCAGTTTTTTACCTTTCCATGATGATAAAATTCAAAATGTAGCAGTACCCTTTGATGAAGATTTTGTGCCCTTTCAGGGATATTCCAGAATGTATTGCACCCCACAGTTTAGTTGGTATCTTATGCAAGTAGATTCTACTCAAAAAGGGTTAATCAGTCTATTCTTTCAAGATAATAAGGTGAAAATCATTGGGCTTAATATTGCCTCTCATCAAGAATGTACTTTCAGAGATTTGGTCACTATAGGGTCAGGTATGGATACCAATAAAGTGACATTTGCCCGGCAAGAGAGTACACGTTGGCAATATGAGTTTTTTGGTTCCATTACTCAAGTAGTATTTAGTCCGATACTCAAGGTTGATCGAGCCATGGTAGGGCAATTAAGCTTGTTGACTAAAAACTAGCTATACTAGGAAGCAAAGTGTCAAGCGACAGATTTGTTTTTTACTTTTATAGCCAGCCTATCGCAGTTAAAACAAATCACACTTTGTCTTCAATCATTCTTTACGCATACAAAAAAATTTTAGGTTCCAGCTTTGTGAAGGATCTCCCATAAGGGGTGTGCTTAAATGTTGGTTTTAATTCAAAAGATCACCACGCTAGAAACGCGTGCTATTTTCATCTTTGAAATAAAATTTAAAAACTAACCTTTAAACATACACCACTAATATGGAAGCTATCTGTAGCCTTCTTTTGTTTTTTTTACTCCTTATCACAAAAAGCAAATCTATAAATAATCCAATAAAAATACATAAAAACTCTTTTTTTTATAGTCAAAAAAACGACACCTTTACAGGTATGCAATATCATAATAATCAATAGTTAAAAAACCCTTAATAAGCTATTAAAAGCGATTTTTAAAGAATAAAATCACTTCAGAATACTTATGCCTAACAACAAACAAATTCATACTCAAAAGGTTTTTAGTCATTCAAACAAAAACTAAAAATAATTCAATTAAAATTTGGTGTTAAACAATCACTTTTGGTTATTTGCACTAAGTAAAATCAATTAGCAGATTTTATATTTTCATTTAACTCTTCAACAACTTTAAACTTATCAAGTTATGTTACTTTCAAGAATCCTAAGAGCAGATCAAGTTATTTCTAACGGCGCAGTGTATAACTTAAAAGTAGGAGAAGTTATCAAGTATGATAGCCTTCCTAATCAACCAGTTGCTGCAATTATTTATAACAAGACTGGTAACACTACTACTGTTTTTGCTAACTATGTATCTAGCACTTCTATCCAACTTGATTCGGTACAAGGTGGAGGGTTTGGCAACGGATACTGTTATGTATTTAATCCTGCTGAAACTAACGCCAACGAAATCAATTTTAACTTGAGTGCAACCTCACAACCAGAAGCCAATGTAGATATCTATTTGGTAAGTCTTTATTTCCCTGCCGGGGTTGATACTGGGGTAAACAACCAGGAACTCCCATTAAATGGTACCCCTGTTACCTTTAGCGGTTATTCAAGAGCCTATTGTACTCCAACTTTTGCTGAGTATGAAATGGTAATCAGAGCTCAGGATACTGGTTTTATAACCCTGTGTTTTCATGACGATGTACTCGAGGTATATGGGGTAAACCTAGAAGCTAGTACACCTCTAAATAAGTACATTATAACAGAGAATGGTGGAATGAATCCTTCTAAAGTGTTCATTTATCCACCAGAGCCTGGGAATACTTACGTAAAGCCTTTCTATGGTTTGCAAACTCAGTATGTATTTGCCCCTATTACTGCTGCCAGTGCAATAGATGCCGGTAGCATTGCTATCCAGCAAGTAGGGTAAATGAATTTACAGGTTAAAAGAAACAAGTCGTATAGGCTTGTTTCTTTGTCTGATTATTTAGTGAAAAAACCACCGGATTGGCAGTCACTTACACGAGTTATAATACGGTCACGGTTGTAGAAATAGGATCATCACGACAAATCAAGCAGGAGATGCTAACTACAACGCTGCGCCAGACTTGGTACAATTTTTTACCGTGATAAACACTCCTAATAATGGGAATAGCACAAGAAAGTAAGGCGCAACCTTCAAGTACTGGTAATCACAATTTTGGGGCGTTAGATGCAGGTCAAAGCAGTAATGCGGTTACCTTTATCATTGGTAATACCAGAAGTGCAGGTCTATATAAACTGGAGAAGTATATTTAGTGAGATAACAAAGGAGTTAAAAAATTACCTACTTACGCCCCTACTTTTGGTAAATGTTGGTTTATTGAGTGGAGGGGTTTTCATATTGCTTTATTATGGCCGTGAAGATATGGCCAACAGCGTGATCGCCTTCGTTTGTGGAGACACAAACGAAAAATGTCTAATAGTATGGTCATTTCTATAATATCATCCACATAATTTTAATTTTTTCTGCTTTGATAGGTGATATTATTTGCAAACCAACATATAGTAATAAGTATATTACCTTAATGGAAAAAATCAATCATTCAATGAGTGATAATTTCTCGGAATATAGCAGGAAGCAATGTAAGGCACCTGTACTGTGTATATACTTATGGTTTTAGCAAATACTCAATAAAATGAACACCTTACTTATTCAAAACCCAGATAATTTATCTATTCCTGATGTAACACTTGATGTCAAATCGGGCAAGTGTGTAATCTCTGGGAACTCTTATATGGAGGATGCCTGTGATTTTTATCAAAAAATTTTGGATTGGTTTACGACCTTTGCCCAACAGTATCGGAGAAAAATGCAATGGGACTTTCACTTAGGATACTATAACTCTAGTTCAAAAAAAGGCTTGACAAATATTATTAAAGAATTAAGCGATTACAGATGCTCTGGTGGTCAGATTATAGTAAACTGGTATTATTTTAAAGATGATCTTGACATGTTAGAAGATGTCGAGGATTTGATGGTATACTATCAATTTAAAATTAATGTCATTGCTTATGCTGCTACCTACCAGGAAACTTGGCTTGCAAAACACAAAAAAACACGCACTATAGTTTAACAGTTACTTTTACTTGTATTCTTATTTGTTTTTATCAATCTACTTATGAAAAGTTTAGAAATAGAAGATGATTATTGCTCTCCCAGAATATCTTTTGATGTGAGGCAAAATATATTTACTATCTCAGGAGAGTCTTATCTGGAACACGCTTTTGAATTTTACGAACCAGTGATCAACTGGTTAAAACAATACCTTAAGAGTAATACAAACCCTCTTACCTTTCAATTTCAACTCACTTATTTCAATACTCCTTCATCTGCTATGCTTTTTGCAATTCTCAAAATCTTAGAAGAACATCAGCAAGCACAACATCTGACAGTCAGAATCAATTGGTTCGCCCCACAAGACAACGAACAGTTGTTAGAAGAAGGCCAAATGTTTAAAGAAGACTTCCCAACATTACCATTTGAATTCATAATCCCTAAAATGGTTGCATAATCATAGAGAAGAACTATAGAAGGTTCTCACTTTTTACCAGATCAACTAAAGCAAAAAACGCCAATAATTCAATGATTATCAGCGTTTTGAGTAGTGATTCCAGAAGGACTCGAACCTTCAACCTACTGCTTAGAAGGCAGTTGCTCTATCCAGTTGAGCTATGGAACCAACCTGGATTTTGTTTAAAAAGAAAACCCGTATAATAACGGGTTCTCAAATTTGATAGTCGGGGTAGTAGGATTCGAACCTACGACCCCCTGCTCCCAAAGCAGGTACGCTAACCGGACTGCGCTATACCCCGAACAAATAACAAAATTCTGGCGGAGAGAGGGGGATTCGAACCCCCGGTACGATTTCTCGCACGCATGTTTAGCAAACATGTGGTTTCAGCCACTCACCCACCTCTCCGTGAGTGTTTGTTGAATTGTTTCTATCAATTGGGACTGCAAAGATAACAGGTGATTTCATTTTTTCAAATGAAACCGAAAAAAAATTACTAAAAAAAATCACCTTTACAATCTATCTCAATATACCAACCTGATTACCAGCATATTACTCCAATTCTTTTTTTAATTTTCATAACCATTTTTTTGAGTAATGAAGCGTATATCTAAAAGTTTAGTATCTTTGTAATTACAACTATTATCTACTCCTATGGGCCTACAGTGGTATCAGGAATTTGGAATTATTGAATATGTATTGATTGCGGTGTTTTTGATCGCCCTGGTTTTATATATTCTCCGGGTTCGACGTATTGCCAGGATACTGCAAAGCAATTACCGCTGGATTTTTTTTAAACTTCCCTTCCGTATCATTTATTTTACCCTACTTATTATCGCCTTGTTAGGGCCTTCATTTGGTTTTGGTAAAAAATCTATTGCTGTTATAGGGAAAGACATTTTCATTGCGGTAGACCTCTCGCTTTCTATGAAAGCCACCGATGTACAACCCTCTCGTTTGGATAAGGTAAAATATGAACTGAGCAACATGATAGATGCCCTCAAGTCTGATCGTCTTGGTTTAGTTATCTTTTCATCCAGTGCATTTATGCATTGTCCGCTTACTTACGATAAAGGAGCCTTGAATCTTTTCACTCAAATTCTCAATACGAACCTAATGCCAGTAGGTAGCTCTGGTACCGACTTTTATGCGCCCTTATCACTTGCTTATGAAAAGTACCAAAGCGTAAATAATTTTAAGAAGAATGAATACGCCAAAATCATTGTTTTATTTAGTGATGGAGAAGAGTTTGGAGACCGCTATAATGAGGTCATTGGTCAATTGAAACAAAACAATATCAAGGTTTTTACAGTGGGGGTAGGCAGCAAAAACGGAGGTAAAATACCTACTTCGCTGGGTTTTAAAAGAGATAAAAAAGGGAAAGTAGTCGTTTCGAAACTAAATACTGGAGTGCTCCAGGTAATTGCGGATGAAACAAATGGCCGCTTTTTTGAGATATCTGAAAGTAAAAATGAAATACCAGAATTAATTAACGCTATTCAAGAAATCAAAGGTCAAAAACTAGATGTTCGTAATATTGATGTTACTTCTAATAAATATGCTTATTTTATTTGGGCAGCATTGATATTGTTATTTTTAGACGTCTTGATTACCGTGAAAGTTATTAGCCTATGACAAAGCTCTTAGCCATATTCACATTATTGTTGGTATCCAATCCTCTTACTTATGTAACAGAGGTGAATAATACCCAGAAACAAGCGCTTGCTGCCTTTAATGATCAGCGATACCTGGTAGCCATTTATCGCTATGAACATTTGATAGAGAAGCTTGAAGTAACTGATTTGAATATATATTTGAACTTGGCCCATGCCTATTACAAAGCAAAAAAATGGGATGATGCTACCAAGTTTTACCAAAAAGTAAGCAAAGGTAAGCAGCCTGAGTTGGCTTCTTTGGCTTACCACCAGTTGGGCATGATTGCCGAAATTAGCTATCAACAAGAGGCTTCCATTGATAACTTACAAATTGCTCTCAAACAATTTAAACAAGCCATTATCAAAAACCCTAATAATTACAATGCTCGTTACAATTATGAGTTGTTGAGCAAGAAACTTGAAGAAATAAGAAAACGACTTAAAAAGAACAATCCTAGCGCTCAAAATCAATCAAAAACTGGTAATCAAAAAAGTAAAGGAGGAGGGCGAAAACAAAAAAATGCTCAAGGAGAAGGTGACGGAGACCAAGAGGCAAAGCAAGCATTGAAGGAAGCAGCCAAAGATGGCAAAGATAAGATTGATGAACAAGATAGCAATGGTAAGATCAAAGGCAAAGGAGATAATCAGGATAAAACCAATAAACTTCGCCCAGATCAATTAAAAGCTATCAATATTAATCAGGAAAAGATTAAGACTATTTTTGAGGCGATGAAAAATAAGGAAATACATTACTTGCAGCAAAAAAGGAGAAGAAACAAACCTGGTAAAAAAGGCTACAACAAAAGTAAGCCGGACTGGTAGTGATAATATATACAAAATTTGACATATAAGGTGGTGAATAGAGACTTCACCACTTTTATTCTATTTCTTCCATGGGTATAAACTCAAACACTAGCTCTGTAAAAGAACTGAAATAGTCGCCTAGATCTTTCATATCTTCATCCTCCTCCTCATAGTACCAGCAAATATTAATTTTATGCTCTTCTTTTTCTTCTAGACCTTCTACAATTTTAATCAACTTAGCCACCATTGCAGAAGTACCAGTATTGATGTATACCAATTTAAATAACACATCCGTTTCGGGCTTGGGTTGCTCTTGTATATACTTCTCCAAAAGCTCTAAAACAGGGTTATAGAAAGCTTCTGCATCTTCTGGAATAGATATACCCTTAATTTCAAGAACGCCTTCTTCTGGTTTAAAATGAACCTGTGGTGTAGTGTCTGTCTCTTCTACAAATAATTCTTCCATCATAAAAATTTATAGCGTGTATTTACTTTTGGAATACTTAGTAAGTTTTTTCGTAATAGATCCTGGTTATTCCTCCTTTATTAAAATATGAGTTGCATTTGATTCTTTATGAAGGAATTAGGAGTATAAGTTTAAATCTAAAAATAGTGAAATAAGTTTCAAAATCAATTATGACTTGATATTTTATTTGGCTTTTTGTGAGGCCTGATTAGTCAAGTCTTACACCTATTACTAAAATATCATCGATTTGTTTGTGCTCTCTTTTGTGTTTGGGGTCATACATCCAATCCTTTAGGGTGTTGTCAAGGATTTTCTTTTGCTCGGTCATCGGTTCCTCATGAATTTCATAAAGCAGTTTACGAAGCTTTTTCTTCGCAAAGCGACGACCTTTAGGGCCTCCAAACTGATCTTGAAAACCGTCTGAGAATACATAGAAGGTAATGGGCTGTTCGTAAGAAATTGTATGCTTTGTAAAAATTCGTTCTTTATCTTTTTGGAAACCACCAATGGGTAATTCACTGGAAAGCAAAATGTCCATTTCACCATTCTGGACAATCGTAAGTGGGCTACTGGCACCGGCAAACTCGATGGTTTTGGTTGTGGGATCAATTACAATGAGGGCAATATCCATCCCATCCCGGTTTTCAGTTTCGTCTTGTTTTAGGGTAGTTCGAATGTTTTTATGCAACTCATTCAAGACCAAATCTGGTGAAGTAATCCCTTGTAAATTGATAATTTGGTTTAGATAATCATTCCCAAGCATAGACATAATGGCTCCTGGCACTCCGTGACCAGTACAGTCTACCTCGGCAATGATAATTTTTTCATCTTTTGTATTAAAATAATAGAAATCACCACTTACAATATCTCGGGGTTTGAAGAAGATGAAATGATTAGGGATGTATTTTGTAATCTCTTCGTTGAAGGGCAACATCGACTCTTGAATCCGCTTGGCATAGTTGATACTTGCCGTAATATTTTTGTTTTTACGTTCAATTTCATCGAGCGCTTGCTCCAAGGTTCGTTTCTGGCGGTTGATAGCCTCTTCGTTGGCTTTATTTTGCTCAATCTGGTCAGTAAGTCTAACTCCCTTCTCTTCGAGCTCTTTACTTTTCTTCTGTAATAATTGATTAATTCGCTGGGTTTTAAGGTTACTGCGATACAAAAACACAAGAAAAAACAACACGACACTAATAATAATAATCCCCCCTAGTAGCAATCTATTTTGTAGCTTTCTACTATTTTCATTCAGAATTTCTTGCTGCTCCGAGATCAATCTGTCTTTCCAGTTTTGCTTTCTTTGGGCATTGTACTGATCCTGGAGTTGTTTTAGTTTTTCGTTGTTTTGTCGCTGCTTAATCCGTTCCTTGGTTTTGGCATACAATTGATAATATTCGTAGGCCTTTTGATAGTCGTTGCGCTTGGCATATACCTCAGAAATACCCTGGTAAGCCTTCAACATCTCGGCTTCGTCGCCATCGGTACGGGCTACTAACAATTGTTGACGATAATAACGTAAAGCATTGCTATAATCACTTTTTTGCAAATATAAATCACCAATGCGATTGTAATTATAACTCAAAATCTTTTTATCGGGGACGCCCTCTACCTGAATGGCCTGTAAATGATAATCCAGTGCTTTGTCATAGTCCGCATTCTCTTTAGAGTTAAAGAAGTTACCCAGATTGGTAAGACTAGTGACCACGCCTTTGTTGTAGCCAATTTCTTTGCTCAAGGCCAGCGAGTTCTCATAATATTCAAGTGCTAGTTTCTTGTCACCTTTTCGTACATAAAGGTTACCTAACTTGTTATAAGCTCGACTGATTTGAATTTTGTTTCCAAGCTTTTCTTTGTAGCGGACCGACTTATTAAAAAACTCTAAAGCTTGAGTAAATGCTCCCTGACTGTAGTAAAAGTTGCCTACGTTGTAAGAGCTATTGGCAATACCAATTACATAATTAATCTTTTCGGAGATTCCTAAGGCTTCTTCTGCGTATTTTTTCGCCTGAAGAGGGTCATTCACTGTTAACTCTTCATATAATTGATTAAGAATTGCGACCCGGCTTGTGTCAGACTTGGTATTTTTGTAGAGAATTTTGAGGCGTTCGATTTTACTCGCCTGCAGTTGTTGTTTTTGATTGGCAGGTTGTGCTAAAATTGGGCATACAGAGAATAGCATTACCAAAAATAGTAATGTTAAACCAGATAATCTTAAACCAATATAAGCACTATTAATCATGTAGTTTTTCGTTTACCTGCAGTGTATTTGTCTCATCAATTAGGGAAAACACTTTCAGGCTTAAGCATCGAAGTATACACACTCCAAATACATAAAACCTTAGAAGTGTATACAATAAAATAATGCAGGTTTGGAACAAGTGGCACATTTGGCTCTACTTGTTCCAGTTTAAATGTCAAAAAATGGGGTTTAATCTTCCGGCTCGAAGGAAAACATATTAATTTGAAGGCCAGTACTTTTCATATAGTCTTCAGCTTCTTCAGCAATACTGTCATCATCGTCTGGGTAGTACCAGTTGATGGCTACTGTTCCTCCCTCATCTTCATATTTCTTTAACGCACGTAAAACATCAAGGATACCTCTTGAGGAACTTGTATTAAAATAAGTGAGTCTGAAATTAAAGGTAATCGCATTTTTTACCTCTTGAACGTATTGTTCAATCCACTTAATAATTGTATTATAAAATT
>DMXI01000478.1 GCA_003483885.1 Microscillaceae bacterium | reverse complement strand
AAAAGGTACAAACAGGCAAAAAAACATCGCTAAGATGGTAGTATTTTTAAAATTCATTATTTACTTTGAATCCAAATTGTCTCTTGAGGGAACAAGGTTAATCACAAAGCAATTATTTAAAAGCAATATATTCAGGCATAGTTCCCATTTACAAAATTAGAAAATAATCAAAGGTATTATGCGCTTAGAGTGGAAATGTTTACGGTGTTTTTGGGTGAGTTTAGCAATAATATTTGGTGGACTTATACAAACAAGCTATGCCCAACAAGACCGTTCCTACAGAATTATTACCAACCAGAACGCCCTTCTCGGGGCAAAAGCCGATACGCAACGAGTAAAAATATTCAATGAACTTGCCGAGGACTATCAGTATACCGATGGGTTTAAATCGTTGGATTATGCTCGTCAGGCATTTGAGATAGCCAAAAAACTGCGTGATTCTTCGGCAACTGCCCGCAGCCAAAAAAACATTGGAAATGCTTATTTCCGTCTCAAAAATTTTAACCGTGCTCCTGTATATCTTCAGCAAGCACTGAGTGGCTATCAACAGCTCAAAAATAAATCAGGAGAGGCCGATGTACTCAATATGCTGGCAGCAGTATACATTGAAGAAAACCCCGATAAGGCTCAAGATTATATAGACAAGGCCTTGAAAATTTCTCAAGATGAAAAGTATGCCCCTGGTATTGCTACTGCCTACCAAAACCAAGGAAATTACTATGCGGCTAAGGATGATGACAAAGCTCTCAATGCTTATCAAAAAGCGCTGGAGGTACCCGCCGATTCGTCAAAAAACCTGTATCAGGAAGCTGAAATACATCGCTCTCTAGGAGATTATCAAAAAAAGAAGAGAGAATACGACAAAGCCATTGAGCATTATCAAAACGAACTGAAGATACGTGATCAGGTAGGGGATAAAGTAGGTTTGACAGAAAACCTTAAAAACGTAGGCTTGGTTTATCAGCGCTACAAAAAGGATGATGAGAAAGCCTTAGAATATCTTTTTCAGTCTTATGTAGTAGCCAAAGATTACAATGATCAGTTTGACGGACAGCGTCTGGTAAATGCCCTGGAAGGTATAGTAGATAGTTATGGCACCTTGGCCGAAACCCGCCAGGACGAAGGCAAGCTACAAGAGGCCCGTCAGTATCGGCAATTGTATCAATCGTACAAAAAACGCCTGGAGGCTGTCAAAAATAATCCTAAAAACACCAAGGTAAAAACTATATACGTACCCAAGTATATTACCAAAACCATTACCCGCAACGTGCCGACCAATGGTAACAATAACACCAATCCAGTTCCGGAAAGTCAAAAAGTACGTTTACTTCAAATTCAAAAGCGCCGTTTGGCTATAGACAACCTCGTAAAAGCCAAGCGTATTAGTGTATTAGAAGCTGCTAAAAAACGAGCAGAACTAATCAATCAAGAAGATTCCATTCGCTTGTCACAAAAAGATAAGCTCATTACAGAACTTAAAAAAGATACCAGTACCAAAGCTGAGAAAATTACGACCCTTACTCAAGAAAAGGCGGAGGTAGAGGCCGAAAAAAACCAGCGCCTTTGGTGGCTGTTAGGATTGGCCTTGTTGGCTTTGCTCATTGTGCTGTTCTTGCTGTATCGCAAGCGTCAGGTTAAGAAAAAAGCCGAAAAAGAAATTGAATACCATAAAAATAAGTCTGTCAATCGTATCAACTCTCAACAGCGAGAAATCAACGAGCAAAAAGCCACTTTACAAAAGCAAGCCGATGAATTGGATCAAACTAAAGTCAAACTCGATGAGGTAACTATTGAGAAAGAAGGGCTATCTAAAGTGCTCAAAGAGGATATTGCTCCACCTGTAAAAAGCATAGTGGATTTGACCATCCCCGAAGCTGGCGAAGACATTAACCGAGTAATGGTGTATCAGTCTGGTATGCAGGTGATGAACCTGATGGCCAATGTAGAAAAGGTAGAAGAAAACAATGATCCTGGATCGGTGATTTTGCATCAAGAAAACCATTCCATTTATAAAGTATCACGTAGTGCTTTAGACAAGGTATCAGATTTAATCAAAAAAACAGGCCTTCATGTAGACAATCAAATCAAGCCATTCTTTTATGCGACCTTTGATTACGAAGTTGTAGAAAGAATATTCTTGAACTTTTTTGCCAATGCCTTGAAATATACCAATCCAAATGGGAAAGTTATCCTCAATGCCCAACCCATCAAACACGAAGACAGAGATGTACTAGAAGTGGTGTTTAGAGATAATGGAGTATCGGTACCTGAAGATAAACTACATCGGGTATTTGATAAGTTTCCTCCCCAAGAGGCTCGTCCTGCGGGTTCTACCTGGGCTTTTAACAAAATGATGATTGAAGCCCACGGAGGTAAAGTAGAAGTATTGCCTGCTGATGAAGGTTTGCATGTAACATTTACTTTGCCCGATGCCAAATCATTGGAGGATGTAGACTATAATGATTTGTTAGGTGTAAAACCTGGCACCACGGGAGAATTAGACATTGATATTGACAATCTGGAATTTTCTGAGGAAGAAAAAGAAGCCATGGCTCCTTTCTTAAAAGAATTTGCCAACCTTGAATACTTTGAAACGAGCGCTCTCAAGGCGGTATTGAATAAGATAGATCCTCAGGGTAACAGTAACCTAACCAAATGGAAGAATGCCCTGGAACAGGCAATATTGTATTTGGATGAAGAAAGTTACAACAAACTGACCCAATTATAGCGTGCCATGGAAAAATACAATGTGCTGGTAGTAAACCAGGATTTTAAAAGCTTACACACCATTTTTGATTATCTGGAAGAGGAGGGCAACTATAACGTAATGAACGCCACCAATTCGCAGATGGTGCAAATCATTATTCGCAAGAAAGAATTAGACGTAGTGCTGTTGGATTGGGAAACCTCCATTGCTTCTGAGCTAGAGGTATACCACTATCTTCAGCAGCAAAAATCTACCAGAAACCTACCCATTGTTATTTCTACTCATCCAGCACGTACCCAAACTATCAACGAGATTATTACCACTGACATTGCTGGTTTTGTACCCAAACCTATTGAGAAACCAGTATTGATCCAGGTGATTCAACAGGCCATCATTGGACAAAAAGAAGCAAAAGCCAAGAAGGCAGAAGAAATGAGTGCCCTTGAGCTTGCCCGTCGAAAGGTACAAGAAGAACAGGACCGCATTGCGGAAGAAAAGCAGCAAGTAGAAAGTAATAAGCATGCCATTCTGGAAGAGCAAAAGCGTTTGCAGGCCGAAGTAGAAAGAGAACGGACGCAATTGGCAGAGGTAAAAGCAAAACTAGACCAGGAAAAAGCAGTATTGGATACCTCGCAAAGCGATATTGAAGTCATTCGCCAGGAGGTAGCAGCCAGCCAGGAAGAACTGCAAAAAAAACAAGAACAGTTGTATGCTACGCGCAAGCAAGTATTAGAGGATCAAGAACGTTTGCTTCAGGAAAGACAGGAGTTGGCGGAAGCCAAAGTGAAGCTGTTTAAAGAAAAAGAAACTGCACTGCAAGAAAAACAATTGCTGGAGCAAGACACTGAAGCAGAGCGACAAGCCCTGGAAATTGCCCGCCAACAACTAGAGGTAGAAATGCAGCTCTTGGCCGAAGACCGAAGACAACTGGACGAAGAACAGCAGCAGCTTGAGGAAGAAATGGAAAAGGTGGCTGTACAGGAAGAAAAGACGGAGGCAATACCAGAGGCATCTGGTACTGAACCTCAAAAAACAAAGGAATCTCAAATAGAAGAACCTAAAACAGAAGAAACCAACACAACAGGGCCAAAAACAGAAAAACTGGTGTCAAATGAGGCGACTGTAGAGGATAAAGAGCCAACTCAAGTAGAAGTAAAGTCTGCAAAAAGTGAGTTGACAGCAGAAAAACAAACCGAAGAAGAAACTTCCAAGACGGTGCTACCTGAAGAAAGCGAGAGGGTAGAAGTAACCCCCGAGAAGCCTAAAGATCGTGTGGTTTCTGAGGAATCAGCCTCGCTCCAAGACGAAGATAAACCATCTGACCAATCACTTGAAAATGAAGACGTTGAGCCAGAAAATGCGTTAGAAGTAAAGCTAACAGAGCAGCAAGTGTTCGCAGAAGAGCAACAAGAAAAGCCTCAGAAAGCACTGGAAAAAACATCTACAGCCGCCAAAAGGGAGCCTACTTCGGAAGAGAAAGATGCTGAAATGGTATTGGATGCTTTGAAACAAGCCAAAGAAGAAGTAACTGCCACAGCTCAAGCACCGTCGCTGGGCGATGCTCCCGATAAATTGGCCATGGAACGTGCCCAATTGGAAGAAATGCGCCAACAATTGATCAAGGCCAAAGAAGGGTTTGAGGAAGAGCGAGAGAAGTTTGCTCAGGAAAAAGAGCAGATTTTGATGGAGAATAGTAAAGCGCGTGAAGGAAGCCAGGAACTGAACAACTTACAGAAGTCGGTTTTGCAAGCCCGGGAGCAACTCTCACGGGTAGAGCGGGAACTTACCCAAAAACAAGCCAAGCTTAAACTCATAGAGATGGAAGAAAAAGCGTCTGAACGTTCTACGTCAGCTATTCCAGCTCAATTACAAAAGGCCACCGAAGAAGCCGATTTTAGTCAGATTGCTCACGAAGGAAATAGTTTTTCCAAGTTGTTGGAAGAAGAAGCCGCTCGTTTGCATACCTCTTCGTTGATGCAATATATTTTGCCCGAAGAAATCGCCAAAGATTTAGAGAAGGCCGACTATGAGTTTATCAATTATTACCCAAGTGTGAGTATTTTATACATTGGTTTTGCCGATTTAATGTCTACCGTGCTCAAAACCGATCGTAGTAGCTTAATCGGAGAACTAGAAGATTTTTTCAAGGCAATCAACGATCGGGTGCAAGAGTTTGGCCTGGAAAGAGTAAGAACTAAAAATAACATGTATGCCTGTGCTCAGCGACAATTGAGTGCCGAAGACCCCAAACCTTTGTTAGAGGCCAGCTTTGAGATTCGCAAAATGGCTCTGGATTACAAGGCTCACTCCCAGGAAGTAAACGATTTGATCAAGAAAATGTACCTGGGAGTCAATACTACTGATGTAGTGGCAGGAGATACCCATCGCAAACGATTTGCCTATGATATTTGGAGTGATATTATTCAAACTACTTATCATTTAAAGCAAAAAGAAGACGTGCCCATTCACTTGTTGGAAAACACTTATAAGTTGGTTCAAAATGAAGTAAATTGTGTGCATGTAGGTAAGGTACGAACCAATCGCCGGGGAGACTGGAAGGTCTACGAACTGATTTCATTAGGGAAATAAGTTGATGTTATACCGTTTGTTTCAAGTCTACTTCTTATGAGGGCCCCGATGAAAATCGGGATTTACAACTAAATGGCTACATTGTTATATAGCTACGCGATGCGTGGTGCAACCATATAACCATAGCAATTCAAGTGAAACTCAAAGTTTGCGTAACCTCAGTCAATAACATAAATCAATGCGCCGTATTTTCACCAGTGATCGGATCATATTTCCTGTCCTTATTCTCAACATTTTAGTATTATTTCTATTGTCTTTTGAGGGATTAAAGTCCTACTTTCCCATCTTAGAAGTCATAGACCTCAGCTGTACCCTGTTTTTCTTGATAGAGGCGCTTATGAAAATCAGCCTTTATAAGTGGAGAGGATATATGGCCTCTAATTGGAATAAGCTCGATTTTTTTATTGTATTATTGACTACTCCCTCCTTATTGGTTTTGTTCCTGCCCATTCCCGATTTTACCTTTTTGTTGGTGCTGCGATTGTTACGGATAGTCAAGTTTTTCCGTTTTCTGCAATTTGTTCCGCATTTACAGGATTTACTCATTGGAGTAGGTAGATCTCTCAAGGCCTCTTTGTTTGTGTTGGCCGGCTTTTTCTTTTATAACCTTAGTGTATCGTTGTTTACTTACTATCTTTTTAGAGATTTAGCTCCTCAGTATTTTAGCAATGGATTTGAGTCTTTTTATATCATCTTTAAAATATTTACGATAGAAGGTTGGTATGAAATACCCGATGCCATTGCCCAAAATGGTGCTCCCTGGATGAGTGCTGCTACCCGAGTCTATTTTATGGTGATTGTGCTCACAGGTGGTATTTTTGGCTTCTCCATAGTCAATGCCATTTTTGTAGAGGAAATGATCAGCAATGAAAACGATGAACTCGAAGAGCGCCTCATTAGAGTAGAACACAAGCTGGATTTGTTATTGGAAAAGCTGGAAGAGAAAGAGGATAAGTGAAAAACTAAAAATGAAAAGTTTTTTAGTCCACAGTTGACGGTCGATAGTCCATAGTTTTTGGTTCGTAGTCAGGAGTTGGTAGCTTTTTAAGTGAAAAACTAAAAGTGAAAAGTGAAAAATGGCGCGAAGCGAAAACTTATCGAGTCCAGAGAGTTCCTCTCTGCTCTAAGTTCCGATTCTATCGGAGTTTAGGAGGGCTAGGGTGGTATTTTAAGTGAAAAGTTACCGCGAAGCGCAGATTATTTTGTTGGTAGTTTGTCTAGTCTATAGTTTTGCGACGCATTGCGGAATAATTCATCAATTCATAACTCATAATTGACTATTGCATTCTCATATTTGCAAAACGTTGTCCTGAGCGCAGCCGAAGGAGCTAACAATCAGCGCATTGCGAAACCATTTGACAATGGAGCAATGAAACAATAAGCCGAAGGAACTAGCAATAAAACAATAAGCGAAGCGAAACAATAGAACAATGCAACAATAAAAAAACTACTCATACTTTCTTTTCAGAATCTCTGACATAATAAACGCCTTGCGTACATCTTCGGCATCTTGTATAATGTAAGTCTTTTTGGCATTACGTCTTTTAGAAATCGAATTGGCGTGCTCAAGTCGCTTTTTTTGCTCAGCCGACAGGGTAGAAACCGAGCTGGCATGGCCCAGGCGTTTTTTTTGAGCTTCACTAAGGGTAGAGACCGATTTGGCGTGCTGAAGTTGGGCTTCTTGCACTTTAGAGAAATCTTCTTGAGTGTTACGTTTTTTAGAGCGGGGACGGCTGAAATCGTCGTAGTTTTGGGCGGTTTTGTCATAGTTCACAGACTCTTGTTCTAGAGAACGATAACGGGGAGTTTGCTCTGGTTTTCCTATGTCCTTGGACAACTCTTGCAGAAATGACTCAAGATCACTACTTGCCGTTGACTTATTGCCAGTAGTTTGGGGAGTAGCAGACCTGCGAGGAGGAGTCTTTGTCTTGGGTTTTGAGTTCTTGTTACTGCCACTGTTGGCTTTATAAACCAAGTAGATGATGGCAATAATGACATAGATAAATATTTGAAAACCGTCCATATAACAAATATAACAAAATTTGGCAAAAGCCCTCATTCTCAATTAAAAACCTACCCTCATGAAATGTTTTTTATCAACTTTGTAAGTTAAAATTGGGTAATCTTACTAATTAATATAAAACATCTCTGGGTTTACTATAGTTAGGTGTGATGATTGCTGGACAAATACTGAATGAATCATGAGTTCGGCACGGTTTTAACGGTAACGCAGGTAAGGCACCATTGAGGCAATTTAAGACTTTAACATTCGCATACTCCAGTGTATGTTGCCAACAGCCCCTGCTGTACAAAAATAACGAATTAGTAGTTGAAGAAATTAATGTTACGAATTTTACGAAATATATGGTTACTGATATTGTTAAGTGGATCGGCGGTTGTCCCGGCTTTGGCTCAGGACGATGACGACATCGTACAGGTAACTTCGTTTGACGAGAACAATACAACTACCGCTAAAAATAATGTAAGTGAATCGAGAGATTCAGTAGTATTTCGTCAAAAATATGTGATCGGTATCAAAGAAGCCCCTCCATTTGCGATCAAAAACCCCGATGGCTCCTGGACTGGTATCAGTGTAAACCTTTGGGAATCTATATCAGCCAAGCTCAAAATTAGTTTCCGTTGGGAAGAACGAGACCTGATTGGCTTAGTGAAAGGAGTAGAGGACGGTTCGCTGGACGCGGCTATTGCAGCCATTAGCATTACCCGTGATCGCGAAGAATTGGTAGATTTTACCCACCCATACTATGTAACGAGCTTGGGCATAGCGGTAAGACCTAAAGAAGAAAGTTTTACGCTTTTGATCTCCCGTATTTTATCGGCAAGATTTATTAGTACCATTAGTGCCCTGGTGGCATTATTTCTCATTTTTGGTACACTCATTTGGCTATTTGAGCGTAAGAAAAATCCTCATTTTGCCGATGATCACGTCAAAGGGATTGGAGCTGGATTTTGGTGGGCAGCCGTTACGATGACTACCGTAGGGTATGGCGACAAGACCCCTATTACACCAGGGGGGCGATTTATAGCCATTATTTGGATGTTTTTTACCATCCTATCAGTTTCGAGTTTAATTGCAGCTACCTCTTCGGTATTGAATTCTGATCCCCCCGAACACAAAATTGAAAGTGTGCGTGATCTTGCTAAAATCAAAGTAGGTTCGGTGAGCAAATCGAGTAGTTTGCAATATTTACGTCGCAATCATATTGTGCCTAAAGTATACGCCAGCCCATTAGAAGGTATGCAAGCGGTAAAGGATAAGAAAATAGATGCATTTTTGTACGATGAACCTTTGATGCGATACCTCATCAAACAAGGAGAAATTGGACGCATCAAGCTATTGCCCTACAAGTTCAAGTATCAATACTATAGCATTTGTTTGCCCTCGGGTAGCGATTTGCGGGAAGGAATTAACCATATATTGTTAGAAAAAACCGCAGAGCCTCACTGGAAAGACCTTTTGTTTAATTATTTGGGGCGTACCGAATAATATATGCATTTGCCTTTATGAAAGCGCAAACAACCTATTCCTCAAAAATACTTCAATTGCTTAAAAGTGGCCAAGTCGAGAATATCGACTTGGCTTTTCAATTATGTGTGGGGTTACAAGGAAACTATAGTGAAGAAGTTGCGCAAGCCCTAAGAAAAGATATCAGGCGCTGCATAAATCACAATTTAGAAACGGCCTATCTGAAGACATTACCAGCGGTTGAAATGCCCATCTGTATACTGAGAGAAGTTCCTGCCTGGGTGTGGTATTTGGTGGGGCTTAAAAAACTATCACTGGTTGACAACTACCTTGAAGATTTGAACCCTGAACTTGGGCGATTAATCCAATTAGAAGAGTTGAATGTAGGGAATAATCGCCTAAGAAAAGTTACTTCGGCAATAGGTCAACTTACCAAGCTACGAAAAGCATATTTTCCTGCAAATCGCCTTACGCATTTACCGGATGAATTTCAGTATTTGCAACAGATCAAGTACCTGAATATAGAAAGCAACCGTTTTTTTATCTTTCCTGAGGTTATCTTTAAGTTGACAAAGCTAGAAACCTTGGTATTTCATAATAATTTGTTGAAAGAAATTCCCACCAAAATTGAAAGACTTAAAAATTTAAAATTTTTAAATCTAAGCAGTAATCAATTTGGGAAGTGTCCTTGGGAAATTGGAGTTTTATCTTCTTTGGAAAACTTGATGTTGTACTCTAATCAATTTTATGCGTTACAACCCGAAATATGGGCCATGTCTTCGCTCAAGCACTTACTGGCTCAAGATAATTTGTTATATGGACCACTCCCTGGTGACGTAGGACAACTTACGAATTTACTTCGCTTGAATTTGTCGCGAAACAAGTATCGGTATTTATGCCCAGAAATTGGGGCGTTGACTCAACTCACTACTTTGGAGCTACAGAATAACCAATTGCGGGAGGTGGTGCCCGAAATAGGTCAGCTTAAGCGTTTAAAAATATTGGATCTATCTGGGAATCAACTGAAGGCATTGCCAGAAGAAATTGGCGACCTTGAAAACCTGGAAACGCTCAATGTTGCCAATAACCAACTGACCCAGTTACCCACAAGTCTGGAAAGATTGGCAAACCTGAAAAACTTGTATGCTCAAAACAATCAGTTTTCGGATCGCCAAAAACGAAAAATACAAAAGCGTGTTTCTCAAGCTCAAACCATCAATCTTTAGTGATGAATGACTCAGATAAAATACTACAATTACTACGTAGCGATGACGAAAGAAATGTTACCCTAGGTGTGTCATTGGCCGAATCTGCCTCCAAAAACGGGTTAAATACAGACTTTGTAATACAAGAACTTTTTCAGCATCAATTACCTCTTTGTTTTCAACATGGCTGGATGCTCGAGCACATTACCGAGTTTTACGCCGATGAATACAATCTAAGGTTTTACTATACCAGGAATCACCAACAGCTTGAGCATCACCTAGAGCTAACAGATGAGGACTATGCCATTACTGTTTGTGAAACCATGGAAGAAGGAATGGAGCAAATGTATCGTTTAGAGAAACTTACCTACCTGACTTACTACCCTATGTTTCGGATGGAGTTTTCATTCGATTTTGCCCAATTACATCATTTAAAAGAAGTACATTTAGAATGTCTCAATATGGCAGATTTGCCTGCTAAAATAAACCAACTAACCCAACTGGAGTCATTAACCATGACCAATTGTCGTCTCTCACGGATAACTCCCGAGATGGGAGGACTACGCAAACTTAAAAAGTTGAATATATCAGGTAATGGAAGGCAAGAATTTCAGGAGAATCCTCAGTTAGACGCGTTATACATTCCTTTGGAGCCTTTGCCTGATACAATGGGCGATTTGACAAACCTCCAGGAATTGATGTTGGATAGCAATGGCTTGACTGAACTTCCCGAAACAATAGGAAACTTAAAGAATTTGAAAATATTGTCTTTAAAAAATAATCGAGTAACATCGTTACCTGAATCAATCAAGACTTTGGTTAATTTAGAGGAGCTTCATTTGTCTTGGAATCCGTTGCCTGAACAAACGCAAGCGCAAATTAGGCAATGGCTGCCCAAGTGTAACATTACTTTTGGACATTTACTGAACCAATAAGCTGTAAAAATGAACGAAGCTACTGACGACGAAAAAATATTACAACTCCTCAAAACGGATGATCCTAAAAACATCGAATTGGCTTTTCAGCTTTGTGTAGGGCTAGAAGAGGAATATGGAGAAGCAGTGGCGAAAGCGCTCAGAAAACAGGTGTTGTACTGCATTCGCAATGGCTTAGAAACCGAATACTTTGAAAACTTACAGTCGCTTTCGCTGAATTCAAAGGGGCTGAAGGTATTTCCTACCAAGCTATTACAACTCAGAAAGCTAAGAGGTTTGCAAATGTGGCGAAATCAATTGAAAGAAATCCCTTCTGAAATTAGCCAATTGACTCAACTGGAAGCTTTGTCGCTTCAATATAACCAATTGACAACCTTACCTGAAGAAATAAGCCAGTTAACCAAACTCCGGGATGTATACTTGTATGGTAATAAATTTAGCCAAGAAGAAAAACACCGTATCATACGATTACTGCCCGAAAACTGTGATATTCGGTTCAAAAGAATGTATAATGATACTTGATTGGATAAATATCGAAAAGAAAGTAGAATAGGGTAACCCTTTTATTATGATGGCTACCCAATTATAAAATTTCATTTCAAAAGAATTAGGCAAACCTAAACCGCATATAATGCACCTTATGGCCTTCTGCGGTAAACTTAAGTTCATAACGGGTTTTGATGCCGTGGTGAAGTGCCAAAAGCTTTTCGTCTTTGTACAAATCGCGGGTAAACTCAAAATCCTTGATTTTCCAGTCCTTGAGTACTTCCAGGGTATACTCAAACAAGCCCGCGTTGTCGGTCTTGAAATGAAACCAGCCATCGTCTACCAACAAGTTTCGATACAACTCCAAAAAGCGAGGGTGAGTCAAACGGCGACGTTCATCGCTGTCTTTGGGGCGAGGGTCAGGGTGAATCACCCAAATCTCACTGACTTCTTTGGGGGCAAAAAACTGATCAATATTTTGAATGTAGGTTCTGAGAAATCCTACGTTTTTTAGGCCATTTTCGGTCGCAAATTTGATTCCTTTCCAGATACGTGCTCCCTTGATATCTACCCCTACAAAATTGCGTTCTGGATATACTTCGGCCAACCCTACCGTGTATTCTCCCCGGCCACAAGCCAGCTCTAGCACCAGTTCACGGTCGTTTTGGAAAAGCTCCTCCCGCCATTTCCCTTTGATGGTTTCGTACAGTGGTTTGCCTGCCTGTACCACCATTGGATTTTCATCATTATACTTGAACCGTTCCAGTTTATTTCTCCCCATGATATTGTTTTGCTTTGAAATTGAAGGGCAAAATTACGGATTGATTTGACTTTTACCAAAATCAACCAACGATTAGCGCTTGGCATATTACTAGACATTTTTCGATTGTGGAAACACCATAACCGTCAGGCTAAGCAAAACTTATCTTAAAAATTACTTCTTTCTGCCTCGGTTCGGTGTCTTCACGAACCGACAGCGTCCCTAAACTCACTTACTCGAGGTCTCGATCCGCTTGTGAGACACAAGCGGAGGCAATGGTATATTACTAGACATTTTTCGATTGTAGAAACACCAACTAAGGCGGCCGCGCCGTTGGCCCAATGCTGTTTCCTTAACTCTAAGCGAGTCCATATGGCGAGTAACGTTTTCCCCCTTGGGGGGAATTAAAGGGGGCTTTCGTGGATTAACGCTGCTTGATTTAACCCTTAAGGAAACAGCATTGACCGTTGGCCGTGTCCTCATCGCTAACTTTAGCCAAAATGTCTAGTAGTTTACGCCCGAACCACAAGTAATTGCGAACGATGGTCAAAATTTGTAATTTTGTTCAACTAATTGATAATCAATTCTATGACGATGGAAAGCTCAAAAGATAGTCGCTCAAAAGACACAGACTCCCAGGAAATTGACTCCAAAGAAATCAACTCAAAAGAAATAAGTCCCAAAGAGATAAGCCCAAAAGAAATAAGAAAACAAAAAAGGTACGAAGCTATTATAGATGCCGCCGAAAAGGTGATCTTCTCCCGAGGATTAGAAGATGCCTCTATGGATATGGTGGCCAAAGAGGCCCAACTAGGGAAGGGGACCTTGTATTTATATTTTAAAAGTAAAAACGAGTTGTATAGAGCCATTTTATATCGAGCCTTTTTGGCACTACGTCGTAAGTTTTTGGCTGCCCTAAACCCCTTACAAGGCGAGGTCAACCAAGAAAAAATGGAGAAAACGGGATTAGATGGTCTAAAAGTAATTTTAGCCGCTTATTTGCAGTTTTACCACGAAAACAAAGACTACTTCAATGCCATACTATATTTCCAAAACGACCTGTTTAATCTGGAAGATCCCGCAGCCAACGAGAAAGTGTACTTGGGAGAAGGCATTGCCGCCATTGAGCTAGTCATTGAACAAATTGAAAAAGGTAAAAAAGACGGAAGCGTTCGGAGTGACCTGGACGCGGCTACTGCGGCCTATACTTTTTGGGGACAAACCATGGGCGTACTCCAATTGGTGCAAAAGAAAATGACCATTGTAGAACATTATCATCAACTCAAAGCCGAACAACTCATTAGCCAACACTTTGAGGTAATCGTATCGTTTTTGGCAAAGTAAACTCCCAAAAGCGAGAGAAAGTGTCAAGTTGGGCACTTTTTTAATTAAAAAAAATATGACTCAGAGTCATTTTTAGTAAAATATTCATATATTGTATTAGTATAAACTAAAAATGACGATATGAGTTTTCTAAAAAAACTAGGCTTCCTAAGCATTTTCATCATTCCTGCCCTCATTGTTTGGGGATACTATATGGGAGGTGCCTGGACCTTCAGCGCCTTTGTATTTGGCTATGGTATCATTCCTATTTTAGATACCTTGATCGGAAAGGATCCTGATAACATTTCCGAAGATTCTTTTGATCAGGTAATTAGTAATGGCTATTTCTACACGGTGGTATATGCTCAGGTGTATACCCACATTGCCATTGTGGTTTTTTCGGCCTATGTAGTATCATTACAGACCATGTCGTGGTTAGAGTTGGCAGGTTTACTTTTTAGTGTGAAGTTGTACATGGCCAGCGGCATTAATATTGGCCACGAGTTGGGGCACAAACGCAACAAAGTTGCTCAATTTCATAGCCAGCTAGTACTCATGTTAGTAGGATATATGCATTTCTTTATTGAGCATAACAAAGGGCATCACGTTAACGTGGCTACACCTAACGATCCTGCTACTAGTCGTAAAAACCAAACTTTTTATGCGTTTTGGGCACAAACTGTATTTGGTAGCTGGCGCAGCGCCTGGAATATTGAGAAAAATCGTCTACAACGCCGAGGGAAAAAAGTTTGGAGTGCTTCTAACGCTATGATTTGGTATGTAGTTTTGCCTTTGTCATTTTTTGCATTACTTACAACCATATTTAGCTGGGGGACAGGCACCGTTATCTGGGCGGTTCCAGTGTTTTTAGTATTACAAGGTGTGTTGGCTTTTTCTACCCTAGAGGCAGTCAATTATGTAGAGCATTATGGGATTATGAGAAGAGAAATTGCACCTGGCCGTTACGAAAAAGTAAATCCCTTGCATTCCTGGAATTCAAACCATCGCATTAGCAACTTCTTCCTGTTCCAACTTCAGCGCCATTCCGATCACCACGCTCACGCATCACGGCCTTATCAGGTATTGCGGCATTTCGACGAGAGCCCTCAACTACCTTCGGGGTATCCTACGATGATTTTGATGTCACTCATTCCACCGCTATGGTTCAGAGTAATGAACAAACGCCTGGAAGATTGGCAAGAATTGGCTTATGATGCGGACCATATCGAGCAAGTGGTAAAAGCAGTGGCTTAAGAATTATCAACTGGGAATACGAAAAATCAATATCCTTTTTTTTAATAATAAACACCAAAGGCGAGTCGTAAATGACTCGCCCTTGGTTTTTTAGTGTTCAGAAGTTACTTATTTCTTTCTTTCCTTCCTTAAAAAATCGTCCAAACTTTCCTGATATTCACCCAAACGAAATCCTTGCTTGCTTTTGGCAATGTTGACAGCTTGCCTATAATTTTTTTTCGCTTTATTGGGTTGATTGAGTTTTTCATAAATCTTGCCTGCCATATGATAAGGAGCGGCCCTTTTAGCAAATTTTTTCAACAAAAACTGATTGATTTCCAGGGCTTTTTGCGGCTGATTGTGTTGCAGATAAAACCGGGCATAGGAAATGGCATGGGGCATAAAAGAGTTTTCCAGTAACTTTCTGGGTTTGAATTGCTGGTACAATTCATCAAAAACAGGGTAATCATTTTCTCCTACTGCGGTCAAGGTAATGTTACGCATGGTAGCATGCCAGGCTTTGTTCAGTTCTTTGGGGTCATTGAAACCAAACCTTTTCGCCCTTTTATCATAAAAAGTTTTAATGTAGGGTATACCACCTAGTTTCTTAAATTCTGCCACGCTGTTAAAACTTAAGGAGCGATAATTATGATAAAAAAATTGAATGCCTTGAAATATCGTTGGATAAGCCGTCTTTCCGTGAGGAGTTTCCTTCAACTTACGATGAACCCAACGAAAATCTTTGGGTGCTTTTTTATTGAGCAGTTTCACCAGGTTGTTTATACCATAATGTGCCGGATAATCGTTTTCGGCGGCACCTATATATAAGAACTTATTTTTCAGCGAGTTGGCTTGCGCAAGACGTTGGGCGAGCGCCTTGAACTGTTTTTTGTACATGGGAAAATACAAACTGTAAAAAGGCGTAGGGCTGGCCGCAAAATAGGCATCAAACAAGTGAGGGTGATAAGTAAGCGTTTGGACGACAAAACCACCCGTGGCCTCCCAACCAAATAGCATTCGCTCCTGGGTAGTGCGAAAGGTTTTATCCATAAAAGGGATGAGTTCTGTCTCCAAAAAACGAGTAAACCTCATAGTATTATTCATAGACCAATCCCACCTTTTATCACCACTGGTTACGATGCCAATCACTATAAATTCTGGAGTATCGCTTGTTCGCCATCTTTGGGTATAAGCTATTTGAGCACTGATCCCATGAGGAAAGAACCATTGTCCATCTAGCAAATAAAGTGTTGCATAAGATTTTTTACCTTTCTGGTAATTTTTAGGCAAGTATACTTGAACAGTAACCGTGTCTTTGAGGGTGTTAGAAGGTATTTGATAATTTTTACCCAAAGTATTTGCCACCCCATTTATCTGAGAAAACGCTTGAGTAATCCCGCCAAAGATTATCAAAAAAGTTAGTAGGTTTTTCATGTATAAAAATGATATGGTGAATTGATTGTTAATATAAAGGTTTAATAATCAGATGCTTAAACCCCAATATTATACGATTTTTCTATTTGTTTCAATCAAAATGTGATTAACAGAGATATTTAGAGGGTGAGTAGTCACTGGCAAAGGATGTATAGATAAAGTTTGAAAGAAGGGGAGGGCAATGCGTTAATTTTGCAGCAAAGGCTTGAGCTGGTCATAGTAACTTCGACCAGAATGAACAATCTGGCTATTGGTTAAATAAATCACATATTCATTGTTTCCATAAGCTTCCATAGAGCGTATATGTTCCAGGTTTACTATCCAAGAGCGATGAATACGAATAAATGATTGAGGATCAAGCTTTTGCATAATACTTTGCATCGTTTCCCGAATCAAGTGATGGCTATTTTGAGTGTAAAGTTTTAAATAATTTCCGGCTGCTTCAATGCAAGAGATTTCATCCGTTTTTACAAAAAACACCTTGCCTGCTTCTTTGATTACCATTCTTTCTAAGTAAGACTTGGCAGGGGGAAGGTTTTGCATGAGTTGCAATAACTTTTTCTGTTGAGAAATTTCCCTGTCTTGAGCGATTTGTTTACGTACGCGTTGTAGGGTTTGCCCCAACCTATCCCGATCAAAAGGCTTGAGTAAGTAATCGAGGGCATGTACCTCAAAAGCCTGAAGCGCATATTGGTCATAAGCAGTAACGAATACTATATAGGGAAGCTCGGTAAGTTGTAAGTGTTGCAATACCTCAAATCCAGTCATTTCAGGCATTTGTATGTCCAAAAAAATAAGATCACAAGTATGTTGCTGCAAAAATTGAATTACCTCCAGCCCATTACTGCATTGCCCTACAACTTCTACATCATTGACCAACTGCAGCAAAGACAGCATTTTTTCTCTGGCAAGTACTTCATCATCAACTATTAACGCTTTGATATTCATTGACTTGTAATATTTTTAAGGGTATATTAATGCTTACTTCAAATCCTTTTCCTTGACAGTTATCTATCTGAAGTTGGTGTTTGTTCTCGTATAACTGATGTAGCCTTAAGCGAGTATTTTCTAAACCAATCCCTTCTTTTAAATGCGCAAAATGGGTTGCTGTCATACTTTTGCCATTGTCATAAACCTTAAGCAGCAACATTTCCTCCACTTGTTGAGCAGTAATGATGATCATGCCCCCTTTTGCCCGAGGGGCAATGCCATGTTTTAAGGCATTCTCGACCAGAGGCTGTAATATTAGGTGAGGCACTTCAGCATCTAACGATTCAGCCTCTATATTTAAATCCACCTTGAGTCTGCCTTGAAATCTTACTTTTTCTATTTCCAGGTATAACTCCAAAAACTCCAGTTCTTGTCGCAAACTCACCAGTTGCTGTCCAGTATTTTTAAGCGAATAACGTAGAAGGTCACTTAGACGATTAATCATTTTTTCAGCAATGACAATATCCTTATGCATAAGTGCAGAAATGGCGTGCAAAGTATTGAACAAAAAATGAGGGTGGAGTTGCATTTTGAGGGCCCGAAGTTCTGCTTGCGCCAGTTTTTCGGCAGTTTGAATGCTCTTGAGTTCTTCTTCTTTGTATTTCTTGTAGTAGTTGCTCACATAGCGAGCGAGTACAATCGCCCCATATATGATAAAACTCAACCCCATAGTATCAGGAATATTTACCAAAAAATAAGGAAGAGGCTTTGCGTAATTATCACGGAATGTAGGCATGACTACATAATACCATATTAAAAAACAAAAGATATAATGGATAAATACCGTAATCAGACCATTCAATATATGCAAGCCTAGTTGGAGTTTTTTGGAAAAGCGCGTTTGGTTGATTTTATGAGTAAGTACAAATACCGGCTGGTACATCAAAAACCAAAGTAACCAAAAGGCCACTTGTTTTGAAATGAGATATATGGTTGAAAAATTCTTACCTGCGGCCTGATACAAATAGGCGCTGGCACCACCTATGAGAATCCCCATAGATAAAAAAAATAGTAAATACCAGCTCCAATTTTTTTTCATAGTAATGTTAAGTGTTTTCAGGTAAGAAAAGGCTTGAAGTCGAGACGACTTCTATAGCTGAGTTTGGCAATAAAACTGCAAGAAGGGTAAAATTTTCTGAAATTGCCATAGACTTATTACCCGAACGTTCTAATACCAATCCACTACGATTATCTGTACAGGTTTACGACTGAAAGTCTACTTAATATTGCTTACTCGGCTCTAAGCGAACAAATACCTATTTGTCGCTTGTCTCTAGCCTATTTTTACTAAAAAAAGGAGACTTGTCAACTATCAAGGCTTTGATATTCATATACAGGAATGAGTTTTAGTGGAAACTTTAAGGTCACCTCAAAGCCATTTTCGTGGCAGTTATCAATAGCAAAAGAATGCGCATCGCCATACAATTGCTCTAGACGCATTTGAGTATTTTGTAAACCTATACCCAACTGCAATTTACCCAACTTTTGTTGAGAAATACTTTTGCCATTATCAAATACCTTTAGCACAAGTAAAGAGTTATTTTGCTTCGCTGAGATGATGATTTCGCCCCCTTGAGCAATTGGGGCAATTCCATGCTTGAGTGCGTTCTCGACTAAAGGTTGCAAAATTAAGTGAGGAACCTCAGCGTCCATTAATTCTGGTTGAATATTGATTTGTACCCTTAAGCGATCCTGAAATCTCACTTTTTCTATTTCAAGGTACAACTCCAAAAACTCCAGTTCATGATGCAAACTGGTTAATTGTTGTCGGGTATTTTGAAGGGAATAACGCAATAACTCGCTCAAGCGATTGATCATTTTCTCCGCAGAAATTAAGTCTTTATGCATAAGTGCAGATATCGCATGAAGCGTATTGAATAAAAAATGGGGGTGAAGCTGCATTTTAAGTGCATTAAGCTCTGCACTGGCCAGTTTTTCGGCCATTTGGGTCGTTTTTAGTTCTTCATCCTTATAGCGGCGGTAATAGTTAGTAGTGTAGTCGATAAGTACTATAGCCCAATAAGCTATAAAATTGACCTGCAAACCTGTAAGGCCATTAATGGTAAAATAGTGAATCCAACTGTCGGGGGTAACATCTAGAATGGGAGCAATAATAAAATATGAAATCAAAAAATAAATAGTATGGTGGATGCTGATGGTGCCAATGAACATCAGCCCATGCCAGGCAATTTTAGCATTTCTATTTAGTTTAGCTTGGGTGAGGCGCTGATTTAACAAGATGACAGGTTGATATAATCCAAACCACACCAACCAAAAAAGAACTTGCCTGGATATAGCATATTGGTACAATATTTTGTCAGCTACCGAATCGTAAACTACGCCTACGAGTGTTCCCAGAAAAACCCCGAGGAATAAAAACACTATTAAAAACCAATACCATTTTGCTTTCATATTACAAAGTTATACATAAATCTAATCAATTTTGTAAGCCTTATAATTCGATATAGAATATTTAATAACTGACATCGTCAGGCGCTTTTCTCAAAAGATGGTTCAATGACGATATGATTATGCAAGGCATTGCAGAGCCATTGAACCATGTGTCATAGAGCAAAATAAGCTGAAAGGTGTATAAGGGATTGAGAGTTCAGGGTACTCATTACACTTGTATTTGAGTATCGATCAAAGGCATCCAAATTTCTATCTCTTCCTCACTGGTTGTCGCAATGTCCAATGGTTGATTGGTGAAGTAGGAGTACTTTTCTTGTAGAGGAGGCAATATTTCCTGAATAACGCCAAGCCACCCTATGCCCTGGATGCGAATGCCCAGCAATGGATCAGGTTTATGAAATATGGTAATTTGAGAAAGTTTGTGGGTGTTATTGGCCAAAATAGGGGAGAGAATATATTGTAACGAAAAGGGAATAATACGTTTATATTCAGCTTCTGAATCTATTTGCCATTGAATGGGTAGTGGTTGGCCAAGTTGCTTTTGCAATAGCGAAAGGTATTTTTGTACATAGTCGATTTCTGTTTTCAAGTCAATGAGCTCCTCATCTCTTTGCTGCAAAATATAGCGATAGGTTTGCGAAAGTTTTTCAGTATAATCCAGGGCCTGCTCTTCTTCATTTTCAATCAGCTCTTCTATCACTTGTAAACTTTTAAATAAAAAATCAGGGTTGACCTGTTGCTTGAGTATTTCGTATTCTGAAGAGACCTTTTCTCCTTTTAACCGCTCTCCTTCTACGACAGTTTGCTTCCATCTCCCCAAAAAATAATTGCTCTCATAAATGGCACCAATAACCATACTCACAAACAACGAAATGAGCATTACCTCGGTCACTGGATATGCCTTGAGCGAAGCACCATAATGTAAGGTAATAAGCCAGAAACCTAAAAAAACAATGGCCAAGGTATACAACGAATTACTAACCATACTGGCAATGGTTCTTACCCTGGTTTGGCCAATATTAGGGTATCTCCTTCGAAAGAATTTCACAATCTGAAAATCTCCTTCGTAAATAGCAAATGCAAAAAGAAAAGAATAGAGCGCTTTGAGCCAATAGAGTGGCTGCCCACCAACTTTGGTAAGGTTAGTAATCAAGGGGAAAATAAGCCCCAAAACTATCATCACCATGAGTCTTACAATGACTGCCCGTGATATTTTCATAATACAAAAGTATTCAAAGGTTCTATGACTGGTTTAGTAGCTTCTTTAGGCGACAATAGTGGGATTGTTACCTGAAAACAGTCGTTTTTTGCATCGATTTCAATAGGAGTATGCGTAAAAAATCGGTAACGGTTTTGAATGTTTTTCAAGCCTATTTTAGTAGAGTTTTTGGCCACTGTTTGGCGTACACTCTTGAGCTGAAGGTTATTGCTTACCACAAGGCGATCTTCCTGATTACTAATTTTGATGTACAACGGACGTGCACTAGATACTACATTGTGCTTAATGGCATTCTCGACTAGCATTTGTAAGCTCAAAGGCACAATTTGGTATGTTTGGTAAGCTGGGTCAATTTCAATACGGGCCTTCAGGTTATCACCAAAACGCATTTGTTGCAGAAATAAATAAGCTTTTATAAAGTTAAACTCTTGCTCGAGGGTGGTCAATTCCTGGTTTTGGTATTGTAAAATATATTGATAAACGGCTCCCAACTTACGGGTAAATTTTTTTGCAGTTTGTTTATTTTCTGGTATCAGTGTAAGCAAGGTGTTAAGACTATTGAACAAAAAGTGAGGGTTTACCTGGTTTTTGAGCACCTCCAACTGCGACTGGGTTGTTTGGCGACGCAGGCGTTGGGTTTCTATAAAAGTTTCGTTCCATCGTTCAAAAAAGTAGCGACTTTCGTAAAATGCACCCGCAAACACGGTAATCATAGCATTGACGGTCATAAAGTGAGGAATGCGATACCAACTAAAAGGAGTACCATACAGCAGGTTCATCAAAAGGCTGTGAATAGTGGCTATAACCACAATAAGTACTACCACTGCCAGAAGCTCTGATATAATCCGGATTTTAGTGAGTGCGTAGTTTGGGTATTTGTTTTGGTAATAATTCATAATCCAAACACAGCCTTGCCAATTGGAAAAGGTGACTACCAAAGTATGAAAGACATGGTAATGATAATACCCTTTCTTATAACCCATCAAGAGGGGAAGCCCCAACGCGAGTAATACAATTCCTGAATAACGTATTTGTTTTTCACTAATCCTCATAAGCTAAATTCATCAGAACCATATCGTTTGGTTTATGACAAGTTACTTAATTTGACTCACATAAAAAGACCTACTTAAGAAGAAATAACTAAAAAATAAGACGAAGTGTAGTTTTAATGGGTTGAAAAACGAAGAAGTGTATCAACAAAAAGCCCTTCGGAAAATGAATTCCCAAAGGGCAAAATATTTTGAAAATTTAATGGGGGTAAAATTACTTCGCAGCGGCAAAGTTTTCAGCTACTTTTCCCCAATTGATGATATTCCAGAAAGCCGAAATGTAATCAGGACGACGATTCTGGTACTTCAGGTAATAAGCATGCTCCCATACATCCAATCCCAAAATTGGCGTACCTTTTACATCTGCTACATCCATCAATGGATTGTCTTGGTTTGGAGTAGAGGTTACGTGTAGTTTACCGTCTCCGCCTACGATCAACCAAGCCCAACCAGAACCAAAACGAGTAGCCGCAGCTGCATTGAATTTTTCTTTCAATCCATCCAAAGAACCAAAAGCCTCGTTAATAGCAGCTTCTAAATCACCACTTGGTGCGCCACCATTAGGGCTTAAGATTTCCCAAAAAAGGCTGTGGTTATAGTACCCACCACCATTATTACGTACACCAGCGCTTTGGCTTCCGGCGTTTTTCAATATATCTTCAATAGAATGATTGGCTAAATCGGTTCCCTCTATAGCAGCATTCAACTTTGACGTATACCCTGCATGGTGTTTTCCGTAGTGAATCTCCATGGTTTGTGCATCAAAGTGTGGTTCTAGTGCATCATAAGCATAAGGTAGAGCTTTTTGTTCGAATGCCATAGTTTAATTGCTTGTTTAAAAGGTTGTAAATTGTTTTAAAAAAGATAGTTTCGATAATGATTGTTTACCTTTTGTCTAAGGTTTCATTACCAAAAGTATAACAAAACAAATATAGATTAGTTTCGTAATTTTTGAAAGAATCTCTGTAAAAGTTCTGAGCACTGATTTTCAAGCACTCCACCCACCAAAACTGTCCGGGGATGCAGTATTTTGTTACCCTCAGTTTCTAAACGGGCAAACCCTCTTTTGGCATCATATGCCCCAAAAACGATCCGTCCCAATTGCGACCAGGCAATGGCGCCAGCGCACATTACACAAGGCTCCAATGTTACATACAAGGTACACTGATTAAGGTATTTGGCTCCCAGATAATTCGAAGCGGCAGTAATGGCCAATATTTCGGCATGGGCTGTTACATCGAGCAACTGCTCAGTTTGGTTGTGTGCTTTAGCGATGATTCTTTCCTGAGATACAATCACGGCACCTACCGGGATTTCGCCCTTATCAAAAGCTTTCAAAGCCTCTTGATAGGCCTGCTGCATATAGTATTGGTCGTGCATAAATATCAATTTTTAAGACTCACTCTTTTTACTTCGCTATAGATGGTATTCGTTTCAAGCGTATACAAACGGTACCCTGGAGCAAGTAAATCCAACGAAAACTCGGGTGTGTAGGGATTGAATTGGTACGAAGTGGCGGGAGCGGCCAGGTATTGAATTTGGTTTCTCTCCCATAATTTAGCGTGATGAATATGCCCAAATATCACAGCTTTTATTTGTGGATGCTGATCTACAATGGCATAGAACTCCTCCTTATTTTGTAACCCCAATGGGTCTACCCAAGCCCCAGGTAGTGCTATAGGTTGATGGTGTAAAGCCACAATGGTAGATGTATCAGGAGCATCTCGTAGGTGCTGGTTCAAAAACTGGAGTTCTTCTGGAGGTAAAATCCCTTCAACGGCTTGCTCTTCAGGATCTACACTATTCAGTAAAATAAATCGCCAGCCCTTTGCTTCAAACACACGAGTGGTTTGTACGCCCAATTTGGGGGCGACTGCTTGCATAAGGGTGGCACTATCATGATTGCCCGGTAGCCAATGCCATTTGACACCCAACGGAGTAATGAGTTCGTCAATGTGATAGTACACCTCCTTTTCTTGCTTAGCGGCCATATCTCCCGTCAAAAGAATAAAATCCAAGTCCTCTATTTCATCCTTTAGCAAATCAATTACCTGTACAAAGGTTTGATACGTGTTGTGCTCATGATACACAAAATCCTTTTGGGCATATAAATGCAAATCCGATATTTGAGCAAAACGTAAAGTGTTATCCATAAATGAGTATTTGCTTTATTTCTGAAGCCGATAGGGCTTTACTAAACAAACATACTATAAAAATAAAATGATAGATTAGTTTACCAGAATTAAATCTAGCGGAATAGGAGGGTAAATAAGATCGTTTAGGAGAACAAGAGCAGGGGGAGTCAACTTGCTAACAATCAGGTAAATGAAGGGTAAGTGCAAAAAAGCTTTTATAATTAGCAATAAATGTGCCTTTAGAATAGAATTATTTGGAGGGTATACGAAATTTCTCTATCTTGTCTCTGTAACAAA
>DMXI01000589.1 GCA_003483885.1 Microscillaceae bacterium | reverse complement strand
TGCCTAGTTCAAAAACCGAACGTTCTATTGTCATGTTACGTGGAGCCGTAACCGATGAAGTATCTAAAAAACTGGTAGATGCCAAAATGCGTCTCATTGATGTAGCTACCAACAAAGTAGTAGATGAGTTTAGCTCGGTAAATCCATCGGGGGCCTATTCTACTACCATGGAAGCAGGAAAAAAATACTTATTGTATGTCCAGAAAGCGGGGTATATGTTTTACTCTACTTACTTCGACATTCCCGAAAAAAGCACTACCAGTGAAAAAGTGCTGAACATTCAACTCAAAAAATTAGCCACTACCACTCCGTCTGACTTTCAAGTGTTCTTTAAGTTTTCAAGCAAAAAAATCGAGAAATACAGCCATCCATCTTTAGATAAGTTGGTAAACTTTCTGGAAACCAACCAGAAGGTAAAAGTAGAACTCGGAGGATATAGTGACGAATTGGGTACGCAAAAAAGCAACATTATGCTCTCCGAAGATAGAGCCAAAGCAGTGGTAGACTATCTCATCAAAAAAGGCATTGATTTTTCACGTCTTACTTATCGAGGCTATGGTAAGAAAAGCCCTAAACACCCCAACAAGACGGCTCACGGTAGAATCTTGAATCGCCGCGTAGAGTGTAAAGTAATTGAGTACTAGACACCACCTATTGAAATAGATTTCTCTAAAAAACATCTTGTCCGGAAACTTTTTTTAAAGAAATCTATTTCTTAACATTGAAGCCATCTCGACTTTTAATAATGAATTACAAACAGCCCATTTTGCCCGCTAACTTTGCAATTTTTTATCACCGTAGCGCTGCTATGACTCAAAAAAATCGCTTTGTTAGTGAACAAAAGCAGCTATTTTCAACAACATCCTAAAAGTCGAGACGACTTCATTGATCGTATTCCTCATTTACTTTTTTTTGCCCATTTTTATTTAATCTTCGTATGCTGGCAAATTTTATCGTAGCCATTTTCTGGACAATTTTTATCATTTATGTAGGTTCAAACTTTTACACCAATCTACTTTCTGAGTATAAGAATACTCCTCGTCGACGTATCAGAAGATATTATCAGGAATTGGAACAGGCCTCACGCCTGGGAGAAGCAGCCCTACAAGTGCCTTTTCAGAATTTACTATATGATTATGCCAAAGAATATGGGCGCAAAATGCACCTTGCCAACCTCTCCCCTACCACGCAGGAAACTACTCAACCGCCACGGGTGATTACTGGGCACTGGGAAAGTGTGAGTCTTTTTACAGATTTGGATGCTGAAGTAAATCAACGAATGATGTTAGGCTACCCTCGTCAGAATATCATTTTTGAAAATACGCATACTGCGATCTTAATTCAACAAGGAAAAAAGGTAGCCCAAATAAAAATGGATGATTGGAATAAGCTACACCATTTCTTATTAAAATTTGTCAAATTTGACCCAATGTACACTGTAAACTAAACATCTTATGCTTTATTCGGTTTCTTTGGTCCTCTGATTTCCCTTAAAAAATATCGCATAACTAGTGGCTATGCTCAATTTTTGAAGATCATCAGTGAACAAAATAACCACGAATCAATCAACAACTTACTTAATTTACAGTGTACTACGTCCACCAGTGCATAACCTATTTACTGGTAACCCAGGGTCAAATAATACTATTTAGCAGTATCTGCCATAAAACGTATATCCAACACTGTCACCACCTTTAACAAGTTTCAGTTGCTCCTTTTCTACTTTATCTTTGGCCAATTTTTCGATGACTGCTTTCTTGGTTTTATTTTTTTTCATTGTTCAAAATTTTGGTTTGTGATAATTATGTTTTACACACCCAAAATATGGCAACAAACCTGTTAAACCAAACTTTGTTAAACAAAAAGAGTCAATATATAGCAAAACGTTTAAAATTGATACAGTTAATTTATCTGTATCCTTTTGCCTGCAAATTGAACAGTTCGGCATAATATCCGTCATTGTCCAGTAACTCTTCGTGAGAACCAATCTCTACTTGCTGTCCTTGTTTCAAAACCATAATTCGATCGGCCATTCGAACCGTCGAAAATCTATGAGAAATCAAAACCGCACTTTTGCCTCGAGTTAGTTCTGCAAATCGTTGAAATACCTCAAATTCCGCTCGGGCATCTAGCGCCGAAGTAGGTTCATCTAGTACAATCAACTGAGCATCACGCATATACGCTCTCCCCAAGGCCACTTTTTGCCACTCTCCTCCCGAAAGCTCCACGCCATTGGCAAACCTTCTTCCCAGCATTTGTTCATATCCATCGGGTAATTTGGCGATTACCTTATCAGCCAGGCTCTGCTCTGCAGCATGAACAATTTTAGCCGACTCTTCCTTGTCATCTATCTTACCAATGGCTATGTTTTCGGATACATTGAGTTGAAACTTGACATAATCTTGAAAAATCACCCCAATTAATTGACGAAGTGCAGTCAAATCGTATTCTTTCAAATCGTATCCATCCAACAAGATGCGCCCCTCGGTAGGGTCATACAAACGGGTCAAAAGTTTAATGAGGGTAGTTTTACCAGCGCCATTTTCTCCTACCAAAGCTAGCTTTTCTCCCGCTTTGAGCGTAAAAGAAATATTTTTTACTGCCCATTTATCCGTATTAGGGTATTTGAAGCTTACATTTTCAAAAACAAATCCTTGTTGTATTTGCTTAGGTAAAGGTCGTGGAGCTTTGGGAGAAAGAATGAGCGGCTGTATTTCAAAAAAATCAAACAAATCCTGTAAGTACAGCGCCTGTTGGGCAATCGTTGAGAAATCAGACAAAATCTTTTGGGTCAAATCCCGCAAACGATTAAACGATCCTGCCAAAAAAGTAAGCGTTCCAATGGTGAGTATACCTTGCACCGTTTGAAATATAATCAAGCCATAGGCAAAATAATACCCAATACTCCCGAGCATGTTAAACACTCCACCCCAAATGGCTCTTCTAACCGATATTTTGCGATTGGCATCATAGTATTCATAGGCCAGTTTTTTAAAGCGTTTGGTCAAAAAATCAGACAATCCAAAAATCTTTACCTCTTTAGCGGTTTCATCGCTGGCTCCTACAAAGCGTAGATAGTCTAACTCCCGCCTCTCGGGGGTCCAATTTAAACTCAAAGAATACTTGGAACGATTGAAATAAGTTTCGCTTAAAAAGGCCGGAATTACAGAAACAATGAGTAGCAGAATCAACCAAGGATTAAAGAAAATAAGTCCTGCACTTAGGAAAAAGATGGTAATAATGCCTTGTGCCTGGCTTAAAATCAACGAAAGCAGCACTACCCGGGTGGTAGTCTGACGACGAGCCCTTTCCAGTTTGTCATAAAATACCGAGTCTTCGAACTGGGGTAAATCCAAACGGGCTGCTTGCTCCATCAAGCGCACCGAAGTTTCATTATTGAACAAATCACCCAAAAGTGCATCCATTAAAGTGACGGCCCTTCTGAGTAAATCCGAAACAATAACAAGCCCAAACTCTACCAAAACCCATTTCCACAACTCAGGGGCATCGTACCAATGCTGTAGGTTACTCGTTTTATACAAACTCACAATAATATCCATGATGAGTTTCCCCACATACAACATTGCCAAAGGCAACCCAGAGGAAATCAATCTTAGAATAATATTGACAAGGGTAAAGGTCTTATTGGTTTCCCAGATAAGCCTGAAAAACTTAGGCAAATTCTTAAAAGCCTTAAGGTTTTCTTTAAAAGAGGTAATCTTCTGATTATTCCCTCTCCTTCTTCTGCCAGGTCTTAAGTTGGCAAATTCAGCTAGTGACATACATTAAATTTTATTGAAAAAGAATATTGTGATTGATACACTTAAGCATTCTCAACAACCCGTAAGTATTTTACGAACCGATTTGAGTACTGGCAAGTGCTTAAAATTCAGAGAAAGTAAAGAAGAGGGGAATAACTACCAGTTAAGGTTTATTAACTGGTAGTCAGTAAATTATAATTTTTCTATAATCAAATTGTGATTGGTATAAATACAAATATCAGCCGCAATATGCAGACTTTCTCGTACCATTTCTTCGGCGGTCATGTTAGGTGCGTGTTTCTTTAAAGCGGTGGCTGCCGATTGAGCATACATACTGCCCGAACCAATGGAAGCAATGCTATTATCTGGCTCTAGTACGTCACCAGTACCCGAAATCACCAACACTTCGTCTTTGGAAGCAGTAATCAACATTGCTTCCAATTTTCTTAAATAACGGTCAGTACGCCAGTCTTTGGCCAATTCGATAGCCGCTCTCTTCATATTTTTACCATACGCATTGAGTTTTTCATCAAAACGCTCAATCAAGGTAAATGCATCTGCCGTGGACCCCGCAAAGCCTGTCAAAATCTTGCCATCCGATAGTTTTCTTATCTTTCGTACATTGCTTTTGGCCACTGTATTTCCCATAGTAGCCTGTCCATCAGCACCAATGGCTACTTCTCCATTATGCACAACTGCCAATACAGTCGTGGCGTGAATTTTTTGCATCATAAATCAAATATATCTAAAATGTGTATTAAGTCTTATTTACTTATATGCTATAAGTTTTAAATAATGAAAACGTTCTAATAAAGTGAGACGATTGCAATGAATAAGAGTACCCCACTTGATTATGGTTTCGAACTTGTTTATTACTATTCAAAACTCAGCGATTATATTGAAAAAGCTTACCCTCTTGATTATCTTCTTTTAATGCACAAATCAGTACAATCCTAACGCCAAAGTGTATTTACTGTCAGAACGTCAGTTGTATCATTCAAATAATTACTATTACAAAATCTATGTCTGCTTTGCTTCAAAATAACATCATTGAGATAACAATTTTATCATAACCAATCTTTTGTTTGGCAAAGATGTTGTTCCTATTTTTGAGTAAATATTCATATTTTATTTGTTATTTTAGCATAAGTAAACCAATCATTACCAACAATTTAGCCCCTATCAAATTCTATGGACCGAATTTTAAGCACCAAAGAAAAAGCATTGGCAATTAACCTTGACCCCGAAAAGTACGGCTCATTTGCCGAAATCGGAGCCGGCCAAGAAACAGCCGCCATTTTTTTTAAAGCAGGTGCCGCTTCTCAAACTGTAGCCAAAACGATGTCAGCCTATGACATGAAGTTTAGCGATGCCATTTATGGTGCAGAAGAAAGTGGTCGCTATGTGTGTGAGCCCAGGCTGGTTCGTATGCTGGAGAAAGAATATGGGCTATTGGAAGAAAGGCTAGGAGAAATAAGAGGAGAAAAGTCTACTTTTTTTGCTTTTGCTAACACGGTAGTAGCCCTTAATTACCATAAAACCAACGTAGGCCATGGCTGGTTGGGTATTCGCTATCAATTACGCCCCGAAACTCCTCCAAATGAGATCATCATCCACGTGTTTATGCACGATGGTGACACACTGGCCCAACAACACGCCTTTGGAATTATTGGAACTAACCTTATTTATGGGGCTTTTAATTACTATGATGCTCCTGAAATTTTATTGAGATCGTTAATAGATGGCTTAGGCAGAGATCGGGTAGAAGTAGACATGGTACGTATGACTGGGCCTGATTTCAAAAGAATTGATAACCGCCTGCTTACCTTACAACTGGTAAAAAATGGCTTGACAAACGCCGCCATGTTTGGTCCTGATGGTTCGGTAAACCAAGTATCTGACTTTATATACAAGAAAAACATTTTGGTGCTTCGTGGTCGTTTCCGTCCTCCTACAAATGTAAATCTAGATATGCTCAAGTGCGGTTTAGAGCAGTTTAAAACAGAAGAAGACGTAGACGAAAACAAGCTAATAGTACTCACTGAACTTACCCTGCACGATCTCATGATGGGTAAGCAAGACATTGATTATCGCGATTTTCTTGATCGGGTAGATATTTTGTGCTCGTTGGGTCAACACGTACTCATTTCCAATTATCAAGAATATTACCGTCTGGTTTCTTATCTGTCCAATTTTAACCGTGGACGTAAAATCGGCATCATTCTGGGGATTTATGTACTGGAACTTATCTTTGACGAAAAGTACTATGAAAACCTGTCTGGGGGAATTTTAGAATCTTTTAGTACCCTATTTAGCCGTAATGTAAAGCTATATGTATATCCTGCTTATATGCGTGACATGCCAGACGAATTATATACTTGTGCCAACTTTGACCTTTCCCCCCACTTGATGGATTTGTATGAGTATCTCATAGTAAATGATAAAATAGAAGATATTGAGAATTTTGAACGTGACAGTTTAAAGATTATCTCTGATAATGTCCTCAATATGATTAAACAAGGTACCCCAGGCTGGCAAGCGATGGTGCCCAATGAGGTAGCCCAGGCCATTACCGAAAAAAGATTATTTGGCTATAAACCCAATGAAGTAGAAGCGAAATAACCAATTGATACATAATTTCAGAGCCCGTTTTCAACAAAGCGGGCTTTTTCTATATCCAGTCGTTTCGTTTTTTAGAATGTTATTATTAAAGTCTTACTTATCTTAACCACCCCATTGCAATTGTTGAGGGTTATTTTGTTTTTTTAGCAAAATAACTTTTATTGCAAAGCAATCTTTTAAGCCTGATTTAGCGCTAAAATAGTACGCAATATTACTTACATTTCACCACTCTTTTATTCGTTAAAAACTACTGTTGAAAGAATGAATAGTGGCATTGTTTTTTGACCTTAAGAAATTTACATATTAATTTTTAATTATTACCATTTATGAATTTTCCGGATAATCTAAAATATACCAAAGAGCACGAGTGGATAAAGTTATTGGATGATAACACCGTGGTGGTAGGTATTACTGATCACGCTCAAGGCGAGTTGGGAGATGTAGTATATGTTGA
>DMXI01000588.1 GCA_003483885.1 Microscillaceae bacterium | reverse complement strand
ATGGATGAATTATTAATTTTTTTTATTGTTCTATTGCTTCATTGTTCCGCCTTCGGCTGATGGTTTTGCGATGCGCTGATTGATTGTTAGCTCCTTCGGCTTCGCTCAGGACAGCGTTTTGCAAATATGATAGCCAATTATGAATTGATGAATTATTTCCGCTTCGCGCTCCCTTGTTCCCTAATCCTTGCTCCTAAAATCACTCCGCGCCACTTTTCACTTTTAGTTTTTCACTTAATTCCGCTCATTTAATCTCCACAATTGTCAAGTCAAAGTCCTTGTAACTGGCTTTTTTGAGGTTTACAATAAAGCTTCCTCTAATAATACGTACCTGCTGAGGTTTGAGCATGGCATCACCAGGGCTTACCAAAGTTAATTCTTCATTGTATACCAACTTGTCTTTGTCGTTGAACCAACGCACATCTACTTTTAGGCTTTTGATGGGTTCCAGCCCAGTATTTTTTACCTCCAGTACCATATCATGCGAAAACTTCTGACTGGTAGGAATAATCGTTTCTTCACGTTGGTGTACTGCTACATTAATATCCACTGGGGGAGACTGTTCCCATTGTACAGGTACCAGCGGCGAGGGGTCATACTTGGCTTCAGGTGACGTTTTGGCAATTTTTACCACACTTATAAAAGCCTCCTTAAAATGGGGTGGAAAGGTTTTTTGGGTAAATGTTTTGCTAAAAGGAATGAAATCATTGGGGCGAATTGGTACATCCTTGTCCACGTTGAGTACCTCAAAATCTTCCTCAAATTTTACCTCTCCGTTTTTATCAATCAGTTTTAATCGGAGCGTCAACTGGGTAATCTCAAATATTTTGCTCTTCAGACTGCCGCGCAGTTGATAAAACAACTCATAGTCTCCTCGACGATACAGCGAGCTTTCCATATCTAAAGCAAGCCCAGTGGCATTGTCATTTTTATTGGTCAACTGAATCGGCAAATCAAATATATTGCGGTCGTCAGGAGTTTTGACGATGATGGGTGGCTTATTGGTAGCTTTGGGAGGCGGAGTATTGTCGGGCAACGTAATCACATTTACTGCTCTTTTTTCACGGCTCATGTCCCATATGACATATATAGAGGTAGCCACTACCGTAAGTACCAGCGCCGAAATCAAAATCATGGCGCGTTTGCTGGTTTTGGGTGGAGTTTGTTTTTCTAAATGGCTAATTAACTTAAGAGCCGCTTCGTGCTGATAGTCAATTTGCACACAACGACGGGCGTGTTGTTCAGAAAGCTGCAAATCCTGCTTGCGTCCAAATTTTCGCCCACGTTGCCAATAAGCCAGCGCCAGGTAATACAAAGCTTCCGCCTGAATGGGATTGATTTTAACTGCCAGTTGAAGTTCTTTCACGGCATTGTCCCAGCTTTTGTATTGAATATAGCTTTTCCCCCGAGCCAATGAAGCCTCAAAGGTATTTTGAATATATACCCAGTCTTGGTCACTCAGCCCCAGGTTTTCCGCAATATTTTTCAGGTCGTCTTGTCTAAGCAAACCCTCCGTTCGTTCTTGCTGAATTTTTAGTAATTGAGTAACGTAATTTTGTAATATTTGATCAAAATCATTCATAGAAGCCCCAAATTATAACCCCAGAGAAAAAATACAAGGGAGTAAGGGAAAAAACAAGTTTTTGCATCAACTGTAAAACGAAGTAGTTGAAATTTATTACACCTCTACCAAGTTTACTTACACATTGATAATGGCTTTAAAATATCAAAATACTTGGTTGACAGTATCTTTATTTTAAGAAGTCATCTCGACTTTTAATAATGAATTACAAACAGCTCATTTTACCCGCTAACTTCGAGATTTTTTATCGCCGTAGCGCTGCTATGACTCAAAAAAATCGCTTTGTTAGTGAACAAAAGCAGCTATTTTCAACAACATCCTAAAAGTCGAGACGACTTCTAAATGAAAAACAGTTGATATGATGAAAAAAACTACCCGATTTATTATAATTTTTTTATCACTATATGCTTACGCCTTTACTTCCAGTGCTCAGTTGCATTCCATTGGCCTTGCTGGTGGGTATGCCAACACTACCGTAAATTTAGAGGATGCCATTACCAACGAAGCCAATAGTGAAAGCAATTTTCTATTTGGGGTTCAGGTAGATTTTAAACTCACCCAAAACTGGTTTCTTGGGTTAGATCTTTTATATCAAAAAAGAGGATATCGTGACCCCTTGTTTTCTGTAAGGGAGTTTGATTTTAACTATACCTACATAGCAGCTCCTTTTAGAGTATCTTATCGGGTGGGTGATAAAGTGCAGGGTTTTGTGAGTGCTGGTTTTACGCAAGCTTTCTTGCTGGAAGCCAATGCGGTAGGGCCCTTGATTGGCCCAGCAGACGAGCTAATCGATCCTGCTGCCACCTTTGATTTAAAAGAGTTTACCAAAAATTATGATCTGGCAGGTATGATAGGTGTTGGAGGGAGACTTAACCTAAGAAAGCTTTCGCTTAGCCTGGAAGGACGATACAATCAAAGCTTTACCAATCTCGAGAAAGAATCCAGAAGCAGGCTCAAAGCTTTTCACCAGTCGTGGCAAATGTTGTTGGGGGTACATTATCTTTTAGGTAACAAATAGCGTTGCGCCGCTTTCTGTGGCGTATCTTAGAGCAACTACGTAATAGGAGTAGGTAATTCATAAAAGCTGTTGATAACACAGTTTTGCATAAACCATCAAAAACCTATCCCATGAAACAAAAAATACAATTACTTAATACCCTTTCATTACTCTTATGGGTGTTTTCAGCTCAAGCCCAAGTCCATTCGGTTGGAGTGGTAGGAGGACCTTCCAGGAGCCTGATCAATATCAAGGATGGAGTTGGCCTACCCGTCAACCCACAACAAAACTTGGTAGCAGGCATACAAGCCAGCATTTTGTTAGACAAGAACTGGTTTTTAGAGCCCGAATTGCTGTATCGGCAAAACGGCTACTTGGTACCCAGAGGTGGTGGCGTAGAAACCGAAGTGAATTTTGGATACATTGCGTTGCCTGTCAAGGTAGCTTTACGAGTAGGAAATAAGCTGCAAGGATTTGCAAGTGTAGGGCTTGCTCCTGCTTTCTTGTTAGAAGCACAGGCAATTGGCCTACTTAATGGTCCATTGTTTGGCCCGATAGACAACCCTAATGCGGTGCGCAAGACCTATGACATACGAGTCTATACTCGTTCGTTTGACTTATCGGGCTTGGCAAGCATAGGCTTAAGATATCATTTTGACTCATTTGCCATTAGCCTGGAAGGCCGCTATAATTATAGTTTTACTGGCTTTGATGAAGTGATACATTATTATGCCGAAAGGCAGGCTTTTCACAAATCCTGGCAAATGTTATTAGGTGTGCATTATGTATTGGGTGAAAGGTAAAAAATATCCAGTCCTAACCTCAGGGCTGAATCAGGCTTGATTTTTTGTGTATTTATAAGTCTTAACAAATATGTAACAAAAAAAGCTACATTTACGAGCAACCAAAAGTAAACCTCGGTTGTAATAATAACAAAATTGTAATGGTAATAGATTGTTGGGTAGCTGACATTTTAGTTGTCAATATCTGCATACTTTTACAATACTTGAAGGTTTACTACTTTTAAAACCACTCTAAACTAATGAGACAAATCAAAATGTATTACCAGTGGGTGGGGTTGCTCGTGTTAGCAGTGTCATTGAATGCCTGTATTGGCGAAGATGTACAACAAGATAGCATTCGGGCAATCGAGATTTCTACCACCAGAACCGCCCTACTTATTGGCCAAAACGCCAACTTAACCGCCAGTTTGAAAAACCCTTTCGGGGATAGTTTCTCAGGAGATGTTTCCTGGGTAAGTGCTGCCCCTGCCGTAGCCACCATCGATGCCAACGGAGTATTAACTGCCGTGAGCATTGGTCAAACAACTATTACCGCTACTACCGAGGGAATCACAAGTAATGAATTATTGATCACTGTAGTGAGTGATGCAAACAGTGTAGCTACGATTGTAATTACTGCTCCCAGCACTACCAATGTAGGAGTAGGAAGTACTTTGCAATTAACGGCTTCAGCACGAGATGTGAATAACAATGCCTTGAATGTAAGCAGTTTTAGTTGGGTAAGTAGCAATACTTCGGTAGCAACAGTAGACCAAAACGGGCTCGTAACTGGAGTTACCGACGGAGTGGCAACCATTACCGCCAGTGCTAACAACGTAGCTAGTCAAGCCTACGAAATTACCATTGGTACTGGAGGAGCAAGCCAAGCCAGCCGAACCGCTCAGTTTTCAGGAGCCAATAATTATCGAGTTTCAGGAAACGCGTCCTTAGCCGCTGCTGGTAGTGGAGTAAAGCTTTCGTTGGAAAGTAACTTTTCTTCTCAAAGTGGACCTGGTTTATACCTATACCTAAGCAATAGTGCTACTAGTGTATCAGGAGGAATAGAGATAGGTAAGCTGCGTAAAACCTCAGGAAGTGATGAGTACACCATTGATGGGGTATCTTTAGACCAATATAAATTTGTGATCGTGTATTGCAAACCTTTTGGAGCTGCTTTCGGATTTGGAGAATTTGCACAATAAACCCTGAACCATCGATGAAAAAAATCACCTTAATTATACTAGGGCTGGTAGCTGGAATGCTGACCACCCAAGCCAAAACATTGACCGATACTGCTCGGACTGCTACCGAGCCTAGAATCACTCCTCGGATTGATTTATACAATATTCCTTCCGAGCATCGACTTGCTCCTCAAAACCCTGCCAAAAGTCTCAAAGCACTTGGAGGTGGTTGGGTAGCAGGCAAAGGCCACGGATACCTTCGTTTAGGTCAACGAATGATTCAAGCCAATAAGTTTTTTAACCTGGGTGGAGAAGTGATTGACATCACTACTGCGGGAGTACACATTACCGAGCTATATGGGGAGTATGGGTTAGGGAATAACCTCGAGGTAAGCCTTTACTTCCCGCTATTTTTCCGAAGTACGCTTAACTCTATCCGTTTCGAACAAAGTGGCCGAGTACAACCGGGCGATGAAGTAAACAGCATTGGAGATATCAATGTGGGTATTAAATATGCCTTGATCAAAAATAAACCGTTTGTATTGAGCGCCAGCTTGATATTGGGTATTCCATCGGGAGTAGTAGGAGGCGGAAACACGCAGTTGCTCCAAACGGGTGATGGCGAATTTAACCAAATGTTGCGTCTGGATGTAGGATATTCATTTTCACCCTTTTATCTCACGGCGGGCATTGGTTTTAACAACCGTACCCAAGACTTTTCGGATGAAATTCACGCCAATTTTGAAATCGGAGTTACTTATAAAAAACTCATTGCAATGATCAAAGCAGGTACAGTACAATCATTGAACAATGGAGAGGCTGCTGCCGCGGTGACAGGTATTTTTTCTAACAATACCGAGTTTATAAGTGCTGGACCCGAGATAGCCTGGTTATTCAATAAAAACTTTGGATTTAGTGGGGGAGTAGCTTTTGCTTTTGCAGGCCAAAACATTTTGGCGGCTCCTGCCTACAATGCTGGATTCTTTGTGAAATTTTAGGTAGATAAAACCGTTGAACAGGTACCTCATTGGTTGCGAAATGAGGATATAATCCTGCAAGTATTTACTTGCGGGATTTTTTTGTGGTTTTTGTGGGCGATATGTCTTCTTTAGTTAAAATTTCGGCAGTATTTCTTAGAATCTCGTAAATGCCGATGTATCGGTACATACTCTAAGCCTAAACCACAAAATACCAGATGAAAAATTATACCACCACTTTTGTATGCATACTTGCCTTTTTACTCACCAGTTTTGCCAGCCAAGGACAAATCAACTTGGATAGTGTACGCATTGTAGATCGTCAGCCACCGCCTTCCTGGAAAATCGGTACCCAATTTCAGGCTGGACTACAAACTATTGGTGCGCAGCAACTCAACCAAGAATTGACTACCAGAGATTATGGCGCTTTTAATCCTATTGATATTCATTTTGGGCTACACTTTTTGTTGATGTATCGCAAACACATATTTGGCTTGGGAGGCAATGGATATCGAGCGCATAATGGAGATAATTTTTATATATCCCAGTTTAACCTGGGGATGAATTATCAATATACCTTTTGGAAGAAAAAGAGTGTGGAGTTACTGATTCATGGGGCTGCCTACATATCAGTGCTGCAGTTAAGAGGTATTCGTCCTGATCCTCAGTTTTTCCCTTATTCGTTTATTACCAGTTTTCCAGTGAGTTCTCAAATTGGCATCGGCATAGACAAATGCACAGGTTTCAAAGGCATTTTTGGGCGTAGCCCCCGACTTGATGTTCGGGTAGGCGCTCGCCTGGGGTATTCGTTGCCTTGGCAAAACCAATGGTACGAAAGTTTCAATAGCAACCAGCCCATCGATGGAGTGCCCTTGGTGAACAATAACGGATTCTTTTATTTAAAATTTGTTCTTACTTCTTTGGTTCCTTTGGGGCGTTGATCATTTTAGGTTCAATTGATATAATGATATATACAACAAAGATTATCTATTTGCTTGCGTTAATTTTCCTTTCGGTAACGTATGGACAAGCGCAATTTAAAGCGGTCTATGACGACCAGGGGAATGCCTATTTTGTAGATAAAGCAGGCAAAAAAAATGAAAAACTGGGCACTTGGCGTAATATTTCTTCGGCTGATCCTCTTGGTCACTATTTTACTTTTTCTTATGCCCGAGTAGAGAACCATCAAGGGAAGCAATATTTATTAGATAGCTTGGGTAAGTTATACCCTTTGGCTCACTCGATAAAGAATATCCAGTCAACTACCACGGCTTTCATAAGTTGGGATTATGAAAAGGGATTTCCTAAGCAACTTTTACAACATCCTCAATTGAAAATGATTTTGCTAACGGGAAGCTATAGTTATGGAAATGGAACGATTACCTTCCCCAAAAGTGTTCAAGCTTTAAGAAATCTAATATACCTAAATATCAAAGGGGCTAATCTGTCAGATGTAGGAGAGATAGGAAGGTTGAAAAATTTGCAACAATTGATTTTATCTCAAGGGAATATTTCTGTGCTACCAGAAAATATGAAGCAGCTTCAAAATTTGCTGGTACTTAAGCTAAATGAAAATGAAATTGCTACATTTCCCTCCGCTATTACGCAATTATCAAAATTGCAATACTTGGTTTTGCATAAAAACAAATTGACTGCTTTACCAGAAAGCATTGGACAACTGACCACGCTCAAAGAATTAAATCTGGAGCAAAATCAAATCATTAGAATACCAGCATCTATTGGCGATTGCCAAAAACTGGAAACGCTGAATGTACTTGGTAATCAACTTTCTGAAATACCTGCCCGCATTGGCGAACTCAAGCGCTTGCACAAGTTAAACCTAAGCTATAATGCGCTCAAGTATTTGCCCGAAAATATTTGGAAACTTCAGCGGTTATCATCTTTAGAGCTTTATAGAAATAAGCTAGTAGGCTTACCCCAAAGTATTGGGCAAATGGGTAACCTGGAAAGCATCAATTTGGAAAACAATCAGTTGACTACTTTGCCCAATAGTATTGGTCAACTCACCCGTTTAAAAAAGTTAAATTTGGCCATCAACCAACTCATTCGTTTGCCCGATAACATTGGCCAACTCAGAAGCTTGGATACCCTGATTTTATCCAGTAATCAGCTCAAGGTTTTGCCCGAAACTATCGGCCAATTGAAGAAGTTATCTAAATTTGAGGTTTCTGAAAATCAATTGACTACTTTGCCCAATAGCATTGGCCAGCTATTTCAGCTACAATATTTGAGGCTTACCAGTAATCGGTTGGTCAGGCTACCTAACGAAATGGCTAACTTAAGTAGTTTAAAAGAATTATTTTTATCCAATAATCAACTGACTACATTGCCTCAGGACTTGACGAAGTGGAGGAAACTCAAAACATTGTATTTATCCAATAATCAATTCAATGCTTTGCCGGAAGCCATTGGTCAATTGAAAAGTTTATATAACTTGGATGTAGGGGAGAACCTACTAACACAATTGCCCAAAGGTATCGTAAAACTTCAAAACCTTACTTTTTTAAGTATTCCAGCAAATCGCCTTAAGGTTTTTCCCACAGAGCTCATCCAACTGAAAAAGTTGTATGATTTAGATTTATCCAAAAATTTATTGATGAGCCTACCCGAGGAAATCGGTCAACTCAAAAAACTAAGACACCTGAATCTAACTGATAATCCTTTATCCAAGGCTGAAATAAAAAAAATCAAAAAACTATTGCCTAATTGCAAAGTCAAGTTTTAATTGGCTGAGTTCGATATGACTTCGCTTAAAAAGATAATTCAAAAAACATTTGAATGATTAGCAATCTCCAAGATAGCCTTAATTTATTATCTAAAATGACCCCAGCCCGGGCCTGGAACGCCAGCAAGGTACTCACGAGCTACTATGTGTCCAAAATGCGTAAAAAGCCCGCGCAAAAAGGCCTCCCCATTAGCATTGCTTTTGAGCCGACTACTTCGTGCAATTTGCGTTGCCCTGAGTGTCCCAGTGGTTTGCGAAGCTTTACTCGACCCACAGGCATGTTGCAGGAAGAAGTCTTTAAGCAAACCATTGACGAGCTCCAAAAAACGTTGCTTTACCTGACTTTTTACTTTCAGGGCGAGCCTTATCTGCATCCTCAGTTTTTGGATATGGTCAAGTATGCCTCCGATCGGGGAATTTACACCGCTACCTCTACCAATGCCCACTATCTAAATGACAAAAACGCCCGCAAAACCATTGAGTCGGGGCTGGATCGGTTGATTATTTCGGTAGATGGTACAACACAGGAAACCTACCAATCTTACCGAATAGGAGGCAAGCTAGACAAAGTACTGGAGGGGACCCGTAACCTGATTGAATGGAAAAAGAAATTAAAGTCTAAGACTCCCCATGTGGTGTTTCAGTTTTTGGTGGTCAAACCCAACGAACACCAAATAGAAGAGGTAAAACAACTGGCCAAAGAGATAGGCGTAGACAAGGTAGGTCTCAAGACCGCCCAAATTTATGATTATGCCAATGGTTCACCTTTGATTCCCACTATTGATAAATACTCTCGCTATCGCCAACAAAGTGATGGCACTTATAAGATTAAAAACGGACTGGGCAATCACTGTTGGAAAATGTGGCATTCTTGTGTGATTACTTGGGATGGATTAGTAGTGCCTTGTTGTTTTGACAAAGACGCCCATCATCGCTTGGGGAGTGTGCAACAACAAAGTTTCAAAGAATTGTGGCAAGGAGAGAAGTATCAGCGCTTTCGTCGGTTGTTGCTAAAGTCGCGTAGTGAGATAGAAATGTGTAAAAACTGTACGGAGGGCACCAAAGTATGGGGATAAAAAAAATCCTTCCCAAAAGTGAGAAGGATTCCATTTATAGCAGTTTTAAATGTTTGTATATTCGAATGTTGTGATTTGATGAGTATTTTTGAATAGCATTGCGTAACAATTGAGCAATGCAATGTCTATGACAAGAATACTCGCTGGTATTTGCCTACCCAGTAGCTACGGCGGAAAAATCGCTTGTATTTTTCGTAGATAGTTTTGCCCAGTAAGGCTATACCCAAGTAATAAATGACATCACCTAATAAAAAAAGTCCAGAACCAAGAATCGTTTTATAAGAAGGAGCCAGACTGCTGGTAAATGCCCAAATTCCTAAAAATAAAGGAACCAACGAAAATAAAATGAGCCCAATGGCAATTCTCTTTTGCCTTCGGGGCGAAAATCGTTCATTTAAATAAGTAGTGATTCGCTTCATAGTGCATTATGTTAGTGGTGGTGTATTATTGTATTTTCCTTATATACCAAAGACGTAATGATGAAGCAAAGCGTTGCATAGGGGTATCGAAATAAATTGATTAATTATACAAACTGACCTATACATAAGAGGTATGGGTTATTGAATACTCTCTTTTGGAAAAAAATGCCAATATATCTATATTGGTCGAAGTTACTTAAACAAGGATTTTGTATGGTTTATCCTGAGGTTTTTGTTGGCCGACAAAAGCAGATTGTAAGTTTTCAAGAACACTTTGCGAAGCAATTCAAAAAGAGCGGAGGGTTTTCGTTGAATCCGTTTTCTAAAAAGAAAAAGGACAACATAGACTACGCCCAAGTGTTTTTGTTGTATGGGGAGGATGGTTTCGGGAAAACTTCGCTGATGCAAGCCTATTTGGAGGCAGCCGAAGAAACGGCATTGGCGCAAAAATCCAAGTTGAAAACCATCAGTATCAACTGGGAGCGTTATTACGCCCGCAAAAGTGTGCTACCCAGTACCCGCCTCAAAATGATGGATGCCTTGGTAGAAATGTTTACCGAAGAAGCATTGGGTATTCATGAACACTTCAGTTATTATTACCAAACCAAGCAACAGATAGAGCTGGTAGAGGAGAAGGTAGATACTCTCAAAAAAGCCAATAAAGATTGGGCAATCAATATTTCTGAAACGGTCGATTTCTCTGAAATGGACCTGGAGCCACGGGGATCTAAAAGTAGCATTACCCCAATGGTAGAAAGTGAGATAAATCTGGTTGAAAATAAAACCCAGGAAATTACCCTGGCTTGGTTACGTAAGAAAAACATTCTTGAAGAAGACGATTTGTATTTGTATGAGTTTTCGGAAAAAGAACTCACCAAATCGTTGGTATTTTGTCTGCAACAGGTAGCCAAAGTACAGCCCTTGCTATTAGCGATAGATAACTACGAAATTATCAACAATAAGGACTTAGATGTATGGCTACGAGAGGGATTGCTTCGCTTGTTATACGAAGAAGATTTTACGGGGATCACTACGATTATTTGTGAGACACCCAACAACACTCAGGAATACCGCAATAGTTTGCCAGAAACTTTGCTGCATTTTCAAAACCTGGAAAACTTACTATTTACCTATCAAAATACTCAAGATTTAGCCATTGAGATTGGGGTAAAACTCAACGAAGTCCAAATCAAGCAACTCAACGAGTACACCAATGGTATTCCTTTGGTCGTGAAGGATTCCCTGTATTTGCTTAAAAACCGCATCATTAATCTCAACGATTTGCTCACCAATCTGAGCAAATACCGCAAGACCAATCAACGCATTATTCAGGGGTTGATTGAGCGATTTATCAAGCATAGCCCCAAAAGCGACCAGCAGAAGATATTCCAAATGGCGATGCTGCGCACCTGGAATGTAGGTGTGCTTTCTATCTTATGGAAAACCAATGATGATGAGCAAACCCGGGCAAAGTTTCGGGACTTGGCTGAAACTTATTCGTTCATTACCCAAAATAGGCAAATGCATAAAAAAGTACGCCAAGTGTTACGAGCCCATTTGGTGAGCCAGTCTGATATGACCAAGCATTCGCTCATGCGCGATGACATTATCAGTTATGGCAAAAACATGAGTATTTATTACAAAAACTCCATCAATCGCCTGAGAAAGCAAATTCCTAACATAGAAAAACGCTACAACAACGAAGAATTTCAGATTGCTTTACTGGATTATTGCAATGCGTTGCTTTGGTCGAACCATAACAAATTTTTTAGTTACCTGAATGGACTTATTGTGGAATTGATGCAGTTTAGTCGTGACCTGGCTCGACAGCTCATGTACAATATTTCAGAGTTCAAACCGGCCCTAATCACACCTCACAAACTCATTACTCAAATTATTTTAGAAGGTGTAGGTCGCTTTAAGCCCTTAAAGTTCTCCAACTTTAAAGACAAAAACTCTCCTGAGGTGATGGACCTGATCCGATACCTGAAAAAGGAGAAAACCCTGGATGATACCCAACGTACTTTGATCGATTTTAGAATGGCAGAAAGCAAATGCCGTGATCAAGAATATGAAGAAGCCTTCGAGATGTTTACCAAATGTCAGGAAGCGCTCACGGGTATCCACGATTTTGAAGATGCACTGGAAGAAAACTTTTTTAATCTGGGGTACTTTGCCGAAGATGCCGAGTTTACAGCCAAAGCTTATCAAAAAACCATTGAGATTCGCCCCAATAACTACCATTCCTGGAATAACCTGGGCAATGCCTACATAGATTTACAAAAGTACAAGGAGAGTATTTATTGCTACAAACAGGCCATTGAGATCAATGACCACTTCGAGAAGGCCTGGTATAACCTGGGTGCTACTTATGTAGACATGAAGCAATACGAAAAGGCGATTCCTTGCTACGAGAAAGCCATCGAAATCAAGCCTGATTTTGACTCCTGGTATAGTTTGGGGTTGACTTATACGGATATGAAAATTTTCGAGAAGGCAATTTTTTGCTTCGAAAAAGCCATCGAGATCAATCCTGATACCGAGTTATGGTACATTTTGGGGGTTACATACTCTAATTTGCAAAAGCACGAAGATGCGGTGCCTTATTACAAAAAATCGCTCGAGATCAACCCCAATAACCCTATGGTATGGTATAACCTGGGAATTGCTTATGCCAATATGGGGCGTGATCGGGATGCTTTGCCTTGTTTTGAAAAAGCCGTGGGGCTGAATCCAGAATTTGATTTGGTGTGGTACAACCTGGGAATTATCTATATTAACCTGGGAGAATACGAAAAGGCCATCCCTTGCTTTGAACGGGTTGTAAACACTCGCCCGTCGTTTGACAAAGCTTTATACAACATTGCCCGAGCTTACAACTTTATGAAAAACCGGGACAAAACTCTAGAGTACCTGCGCAAGTTTGTATCGCTCAACAACAAATGGAAACGACACGCCTACAAAGATCGTAGTTTTGAGTGGCTCTGGGACGATGACGATTTCTTAACGTTGGTGGGATAGACCTTTTTAAGTGAAAAGCTAAAAGTGAAAAATGAAAAGTGGCGCGAAGTGGAGTTAAATTAAAAATGTAAA
>DMXI01000142.1 GCA_003483885.1 Microscillaceae bacterium | reverse complement strand
AGCTACTTTGCCTGATTTATCGATCATGGTATCTCGTACCTACATCAATGAAGTAGACATTAAGAAAGTACGTACCGGGCAACAAGTACATATTGGGCTGGATGCTTTTCCTAAAAAGAAACTTACTGGTAAAGTCATCAATATTGCCAATGTAGGAGAGCAAAAACCCAACTCAGACGCCAAGGTTTTTGAAGTAAATGTACAAATCAACGAAAAAGATTCTTTGTTGCTTCCTTCTATGACCACCAGTAACAACATCATTGCTCAAACTGTCAAAGATGTATTGTATGTTCCCTTGGAATGTCTTCATAACCAGGGAGATAGCTTGAGTTATGTTTTCAAACAAGAAGGAGCTTCAATCATTCGTCAGGAAGTGGTAGTGGGTGAAACCAATGAAAACGAAGCCGTAGTATTGGCAGGCCTCAAGATAGATGAAACAGTAGCGCTCTCTCGTCCAGATAATGGAAATAAAATAGACCTGAAATTCCTTGATAAAGCCCTAAAAACCAAAGTACAGCAAGCTCAAGCCAAAAAAATTCAAGAAGAGTTGCGCAAGCAGCAGGAAGAAAAAAAGAAAGAAGAAGCAGAGCGCAAAAAGAAGATGCAGGAAATGCTTGAAAAAATGAAGCAGGGAGATAAGAAAAAAGGGGACAAAAAAGGTGGCTCGAAAAAAGGCTCTAAGAAGAAAAAGGCGAAAGAGTCTAAGGCTTCTACCAAAGTATCCACAAAATAATCTCCAGGTTTAAAGCGCATTTACTATGTATCAAAGACTATTCGTAAACTTTAGCGTAGCCTGGGCGGCCATTATGGCCAACCGACTCAGAGCTGCTCTAACGGCTTTGGGGATCATTTTTGGCGTATCGGCAGTAATTGCTATGTTAGCCATTGGAAACGGTGCCCAACAAGAAATTTTGGAACAAATAAAACTGGTGGGAGTCAACAATATTGTGATTAAGCCAGTGCTCGAGCAGGAAGAAAAAGAGGTGGGGGAAGACTTGGGAGGTCCTCAAACCAAAAAAGAGAAGTTTTCGCCCGGCTTGACCATGCAAGATGTAGAAAGCATTCGCCAAATGCCCATGGTGACTTATACCAGTCCCGAAATATTGTTGGAGACCTATATTATAAAAAACGGGATTCAACGCTCAGCTAAGTTAGTAGGTGTAGAACCTTCTTATTTTACGTTGACCAACTTCGAACTTTCTGAGGGACAGATGTTTAGCCCTAAAAACCTGGAATACGGAGATCAGGTGTGTATCATTGGTCAAGGCATCAAAACCAAGTTTTTTAGTAAAGAAAATCCTATTGGTAAACGCCTCAAATGTGGGCGTCACTGGTTAAAAGTAATTGGGGTACTAGAACCTCGCTTACTGTCGTCTAATAGCATTTCTAAACTGGGAATTCGCGACTACAACATGGACATTTATACCCCTACCAAAACCATGTTGATCCGATACACCAACCGTTCGGTGGTTACCAAGGCTATGATTCGTAAAGCCGCCAACCGTCGTAATAATAATAACAATGACAACCAAAACAGCGAGAAAGAAGCGGTTAAAAACTATCACCAGATTGATAGGTTGGTAATTCAGGTAAATGAAACTGAGTACCTCAGCAAAACGGCGGACATCATTGCCCGTATGCTTGAGCGACGTCATTTCAAAGTGGTAGACTATGAAGTAAGCATTCCTGAGTTGCTGCTCAAACAACAACAACGTACCAAAGACATTTTCAATATTGTATTGGGGGTTATTGCAGGTATTTCGCTCTTGGTGGGTGGCATTGGTATTATGAACATTATGTTGGCCTCAGTACTAGAGCGTATCAAAGAAATCGGTTTACGGCTCTCTATCGGTGCCAAAAAAAGCGACATCATTACCCAATTTATGTTCGAGTCGGTGCTCATTAGTGTATCAGGAGGTGTGATTGGAGTACTGCTGGGGGTAAGTATGTCTTATTTTATCGCTGAGTTGGCCGAGATACCTACCATTGTTTCTTTTTCTTCTATCATAATATCATTCGTGGTTTCGGCCTCGGTTGGGTTAATCTTTGGCATTACTCCTGCCCGTAGAGCTGCCGAACAAGATCCTATCACTTCTTTGAGGTACGAATAATTTTATCAGATTTTTCAAACTTGTATTAACCACCTTGCGGCTTTTTGGATGTGCCAAAAAGCCACAAGGAAAACTTGACTTTCCAATGAATAGGTTTTATGTAATTTGTTTTTTCTTAGGCTTATGGAGCGTGCAAACTGGCTTTGCACAAACTCAGCAAAAATACACCCTGCAACAAATCATTAGTTTAGCTAAAAAAGAATCTCAGGTATCACTACAGGCCAACAACCGTAAAGAAAACCTTTATTGGCAATACCGTACTTTTTTGTCCAATTACAAGCCCCAGTTATCGCTGACTGGTACCCTGCCCAATTACAACAAATCCATTGAGCGGATTACCCTCCCCACTGGTGAGGATAGTTTTGTGCCTCGGGGGGTAGTCAATACCGATGTCAACCTTGAGTTGCGCCAAAGTATTGGTTTGACAGGTGGAGAGGTATTCATCAATACCAACTTGGCCCGTATCGACTTGATTGGAGACCAAACAGGTACCTCGTTTTTGTCTACGCCTATTAGTATTGGTTTTCGCCAGCCCATTTTTGGCTTCAACCAGTTGAAATGGGACAAAAAGATAGAACCGCTCAAATACGATGAGTCACGCAAAGCTTTTTCTGAGGACATGGAGCGTATCGCGGTACAGAGTACCGATCTGTTTTTTAATTTATTGGTGGCCCAAATTACCCTTCGTATCTCAGAACTAAACAAAGCCAATAATGATACGATTTATAAAATCGCGCAGGGTCGTTACAACGTAGGAAAAATTGCCGAAAACGAACTCCTCCAATTACAACTTAACTCTATGCAATCTGACCAGCAAGTAACCCAGGCCAAGTTGGATATTGAAACCAGTCAGCTGAGCTTAAAAATATTTTTGGGGAATAATGAAAACCTGAAAGATATTCAACTATTGGCACCTCCAACAATTCCAGACCTTACCATTGATGAAAGTCTGGCTCTAAGTGAAGCCAAGAAAAACCGGGCTCGCTATGTACAGTTTAGGCGGCAAAAAATAGAAGCGGAACGAGACATTGCTCGAGCCAGAGGGAATAGTGGATTGAATGTTAACTTGTTTGGCTCTTATGGTTTTACTCAAAATGCTCAAGACTTCAACAATGTATATCGTGACCCTCAAAATCAACAAAGGCTTCAGATAGGTTTCCAGATTCCTATTTTGGATTGGGGGAGACAAAAATCAACAATTCAGACTGCCGTAGCCAATAATAAATTGGTACAATCTACTGTAGCTCAAAATGAACTGAACTTTGAACAAGAAATTATTCTCAAAGTAAAACAATTCAAAATATTCCGTAGTCGTCTGATCATTGCTCAAAAAGCCGATGACATTGCCCAGCGCCGCTATGACATTGCCCAAAAACGTTACCTGATTGCCAAAATCAACATTACTGACCTCAACATTGCCCTGCAAGATAAAGACAATGCCAAGCGAGGTTATCTTGAAGCCCTGCGTCGTTTTTGGAAAAACTACTACGAAATCCGTCAGCTCACTTTGTATGACTTTGAAAAAAACGAGCCGATTCGATATTAGTATTTTAAAAAATCCACTACCTGATAATCAGATCTTATTAGGTGGTGGATTTATGTTTCTACTACTTTTACTCTCCAAAAAGCTCCTCATACAAATCAATCCATTCTAGATTTACGCTTTCTATTAGATCAATTTTCTTTTGTCTTGAACCTGCTTTCAACTGCGTTTCTCGATCCTTTGCAGCTATCGCACAAGGGTACTCTTCAAAATACACCAGTTTATGTACATTGTACCTGGCAGTAAAACTCTTGGGATATACCTTATTTTTGTGCTCGTATACTTTACGCTCTAAGTCATCTGTATAACCAATGTATAGCACATTATTCGTGTAATTTGTGAGTATATCCACATAAAAGTCATTATGCATAACAGGACTGGTATTTTTATTTTTTCTAACTTTCTAATATTATTTGAAGCGGGTATGTTTGCGAAAAATGGCGATTACTACTTGGATTACATTAGAACTTATGTTTCGCCATTTTGTGGCAACCTGTGCCTCAGCGATGGCATTTCCTCAAATTCAGGGGAACTACCCAAAATTCGAAATGCAAGCCACATAAATTGCCACAGGCTTTCGGAAACCTATCTCCTAAACGTATTCAAGCCACTAACCGAAACAGGGCTTTCTTATAAAAATTAAAATAGGTAAGTCCCGATAAACCGCATGTGCGTCAACCTAAACCTGAATATAGCTGGATAAAAATAGTCTATAAGCATTTGTTAATGAACACTTTAACTTGAAAAACAGCGTCCTGATTTCCGCCTTATTTTGTTGGCGTTAAAAAATTCACAAAATGGAGCCGTAAAAATGATC
>DMXI01000284.1 GCA_003483885.1 Microscillaceae bacterium | reverse complement strand
ATCATAATACTTATAAGAGTGTGCTAAAGATTGATAAAACTGCTTTCAATCATTACTCTAAAAAACCATACCAAACCCATTCATACAATGAGTTTAAATATAAAAACATACCACACAAATAATTACTTACCAGCCACTAGCCAATACATCTACAATGTGCATTGTTTTGAGCGGCTTCCGATTGCGTTGGATATAGCCGTCCAAATGCATCAAACAAGAAGCATCGGTCGAGATAAGGTATTGTGCCTGGGTGGCAGAGGCATTGTCTACTTTTTGTTCAGCCATACCAGTAGAAATACCGTGAAACTTCACAGCAAAAGTACCGCCAAAACCACAACAAGTATCTGTGTGTTTCATTTCTTCGAGGGTAAGCCCTTCCACATTTTGTAATAGTTTTCGGGGGGCTTCTTTAATGCCACATTCGCGCAATGCACTACAGGCATCATGGTAAGTAGCTGTACCTTCTAATTTGGCCCCTTCAATACGATCAACCCCTAAAACATCTACCACAAACTCAGTAAATTCAAGGGCGTTCTTTTGCAAAGGATAATAGTTACCCTTGTCTGGACTATTGCGGAGTAAATATTCGTACTGATTGCGAATCATACCAATGCAAGAGGCCGAAGGTGCAACCACAAAGCGGTCTTGATGAGGAAAATCTTTCAAAAACTTTTTGGCGATATCGGTTGCGTGCTCAAAGTATCCTGCATTAAATCCTGGCTGACCACAACAAGTTTGCTGGGGATTGTAGTGTACCTCGCAGCCTAGTTTTTCCAAAATTTTAACCATATTTATCCCAGTTTGAGGAAAAACCTGATCTATAAAGCAAGGGATAAAAATATCTACTACCATCTATTCTAATTATTGATTACTAATTGCTGATACCCTGATCAATCACTAAACATACCTAATTACTCTAGTGTAAAGGAAAAACCTGGCCACTCATGATATAAGCCTCCTCAAACTTTTCCTGATCTATCGAAATAGGTTCAAAGTTTTTATTGAAAAAATCTACTACTACCTCAGTTGCAAGATTACCCGTTAAGTCATCTTTGGCCATAGGGCAGCCCCCAAAGCCTCGAAGTGCACCGTCGAAGCGGCGGCAACCTGCCTCATAGGCGGCTTTAAGCTTTTCAGTAATCGTTTGAGGAATGGAGTGTAAGTGAGCTCCAAACTCGATATCAGGAAAACGGGGAATTAGGTTGGTGTACAAAGACTGAATGTTTGTCGGATTGGATACTCCAATGGTATCAGCCAGAGAGATGATCTTTACGTCAAGGTCAACCAAACTTTGTACAAACTTTTCTACAGTCTCCGCATTGTAGGCATCACCATAAGGGTTGCCAAAGCCCATAGAGATATAGGTAACCAATGTTTTATTGTGTGCTTGGCAAAGTTGCTGGATTTCTTCTACCAATTGAAAGGCCTGTTCGATAGACTTATTGGTATTCCTTTGTTGAAAGGTTTCAGAAGCAGACAAGGGAAAACCCAAGTAACCTATTTCGTCAAATTGTACTGCTTGTTCCGCTCCTCTTTTATTGGCAACAATGGCCAAAAGCTTGCTCTGCGTTTGATCTAACTTGAGCTGACTTAGTACCTCGGCTGTATCTCTCAGTTGAGGAATGGCTTTGGGAGATACAAAACTCCCAAAATCGATGGTATCGAAACCTACCTCTAATAATTTATTGATGTATTTGGCTTTAATGTCAGTAGGGATAAATTCATCTAAACCCTGCATCGCATCTCTTGGGCATTCTATGTACTTCATGTCTGTTGGGTTAAAGCTACAATGGCAAATACTATGAAAAAGCAACTAATTAAGCAAGTGCTAGAAAAGTGCACTTGCGATTTCTTTGACAGCTTTTGAGCGACTCATAGAGTAATAATGCAGCACTGGTACTCCAAAATCAATGAGTTCTTTGGATTGCTGAATCCCCCACTCAATCCCTACTTGTCGTACTTCATCATTGCTTTTACATTTAGTAACCGCATCCACCAAGTCTTGAGGTAAATCAATATGAAAGATGCTCGGAAGTATGGTCAATTGCTTGCTGGATGTCAAAGGCTTAAGCCCTGGAATGATTGGTACATCAATCCCTGAGTCACGACATTGCTTAACAAAATCAAAATATTTTTGATTGTCGAAGAACATCTGAGTAACAATATATTCGGCACCCATGTCTACCTTCATCTTGAGGTATTTCATATCGGTGGTAAAATTGGGTGCTTCAAAATGTTTTTCTGGATATCCAGCTACTCCAATGCAAAAGTTAGAGGGGTAAGGATTTTTCAATTCTTCATCCATATATACCCCATTGTTCATTTTTACAACCTGATCTAGCAATTCTGAGGCATACTTGTGCCCATTTGGGTCGGCATGAAACCTGCCTTCAGATTTAATAGCATCTCCTCTGAGTACCAATACATTGTCTATGCCCAGAAAGTTTAAATCTATCAAAGCATTTTCTGTTTCTTCTTTGTTGAAACCTCCACAAATAAGATGAGGTACTGCATCTACCTGGAAGTGGTGCATAATAGCGGCACAAATACCTACTGTACCTGGACGTTTTCGGGTGACGTTTTTTTCTAGAAGTCCCTGACCTCTATCACGATAAACGTATTCTTCCCGATGATAGGTAACATCTATAAATTTGGGTTTGAACTCCATCAAAGGCTCAATGGCACTAAACAAAGACTGAATGCTTTGCCCTTTCAGTGGGGGGATAATTTCAAACGAAAAAAGCGTTTTTTCGGAGTTCTTAATATACTCAATAATTTTTGTCATGTATCAAACGTATATTTTAGTCTGTCAGCGTATATCTAAAATTGGTTCTTAAAAAAGTAAATTATTCTGAACTCATTTTAAACATATTATTCAAGCAAAAATGTTGACTACTGGTGCAATAAATTTTACAATATTATTTACAAAGCTACGAATTAGCAATTATTTATTAACCAAAGCCTTAGACTTGATGTGTTGAACAATGTTTGTACCGTGATGACGGCCATTCTCGATAAATATTTTTTCAGTATGAATACCACACAGAACGGTCCCTGCTACATACAATCCTGGTACATTGGTTTCATAAGTATCTGGATTGAATTCAGGAACCATTCGCTCATTGAGGTTCATGCCAATTTTTTGTAAAAAATTACCATCTGGGGTATAGCCTACCAATAAAATCACAAAATTAGCAGGATACTTCTCCAAGGTATTGGTCTCATTGTTTAATAGCCAGACCCAATCTTTTTCGATTTTTTGGATTTCAGTCTGAAACTTCACTTTGATCTTACCTTCTTTAATACGGTTGCGTAAATCAGGAATAAGCCAGTACTTGGCTGTTTTCTTAAAGTCTTCTTTACGTATCACCATCGTAAGATCAACTCCATGGTGATATAAATCCAGCGCAGCTTCCACCGCAGAATTGCCTCCTCCTACCATCACTACCTTTTGGTGCACATAAGAAAAAGCCTCTTCGTAGTAGTGGGTTACATGAGGCAAGTTTTCTCCCTCTATATTCAATGGTCTGGGTAAGCCAAAATAGCCTGTGGCCATCACTACGTTGTGTGCGATTAGTTTTTCGTCACGAGAGGTGTGTACTTCAAATACTTCAGAAGTCTTTTTTATATCAGTTACCTCTGTATATAGTTGTACATTTAGTCCATAATATTCGGTAGCTGCTCTATAATATTGTAGGGCTTCTATTCGATTGGCCTTACGACCAGAAGCCGCAAAAGGCAAATCCCCAATGGCAATATTGGCCGCAGTAGAGAAGAAAGTCATATTTTTGGGATACTTTCGGATAGACTCCGTCAAACTACCTTTTTCAATAATGAGGTAGTTTAAGTTTTCTTTGGCCGCAGCAATGCCGCAAGCTAGCCCGCAAGGTCCTCCCCCTACAATAATTAAATCATATATATTATTATTCATTTTGGTGTTGCTATTACAACTGATGTTGTGATTGATTCAAAAGAACATGAACATTTTTCAAAACCTAAATAGAATCACTGAAGTTTCCTCGAGAGTCATTTGGGTTCAAATGTAATGGATCATATTACCAGACATATTAGCTAAAGTTAGCCGTGATGACAAGGCCAACGGCGCGGTTGCCTCGATTGATGTCTCCACAACCGAAAAATGTCTAGTAGTATGATAATGGATAACAAGCGCGCAATATACGCAATTTTGTATCGCTTTTTTGGAGAAGATACTGCTCTAAGACATAAGGCTTGGGCAACTTAGATTTTTGAGCAGCAATCGAGGTATTATGGTTGGGTAGTTAGATCATGAGCCAAACTTTTGTAAATCTGTATTTGAAAAGTGACATTTTATTTATGAGTAATCAAATCTAAAGGCAAATTGGCGGGATTTTGACCGAAATGACCAAATATTTGAAATATATCTCCAAGTTACTTTGGGCCATCTTATCCTATCTTTGGCTTATAATTTTTTACAGAAAAACCTTGGGGAGTTACTTTATCGAGTTATGCCGCATTAAGCCTTATATAGGAAATAGTCAAATTTTGGAGTTATTTTCCAGATTTTTTTTATTAACTTTTGCAGGTTATGAAACCTCAAGATATATTTGTAGTTGGGTAAGTATAAATACTTAAAAATATTGAAATACACGTTTTATTCACAGGGTAATTATTGAGAGGAAATCTGATCATTATACATTTAACTAATAACCCACAAATTTTTAAAATAATGTCAATTACTTATTTACAAGAAAACCTCAAAAATCATTCATCACTTTCTCAAATATCTATTACATCACCCCACAAATTTCCCGATGTATTACTCAGTTTAGAGTGATACTCAATACATCACCATTAAACCATACCAACTTTCATTGATTAAGAAGTAGTGTATAAATACTTTATTGCGCTAAGATTAATCACTTAAGTTGGCCTTGTATCATCAATTTAGGAAAAGTTATTTGGTATAGCATTTATCATAAACAATGACCGATAGTCAGTAACTTTTCAGGTTTTCATAAAAACCTGAAACATATGCTGGTACCAAAATATGTCAATTAGGAATTTTATTATAAAGGGAATATCCTTTGAAACTTGGTGAAATACTTTTATTAAACACAGGGATTTTAGGTTTGAAAAGTAAGTCAGGATAGCCAAGCGAATATGTTAGATTAATTTATCATATATCACAACTAACTATATTTCATGTTTACTCAAAACTCAGGTTCAACAAAAAACTCAAAACGGACAATGAATCTTAAATCAGCAACAGGCAAAGTCTCTCAGCTGATGCTTTATGCACTGCTGGGAAGTATGTTTTTGGTATTGGGGGGAGCTACAATTGTCTCCAAACCAAAGGTCAAACCAATGAATGGGAAACTTTTTACCAGAAAAGTTAAACCAGTGCTTTTCTCCACTGCGAACAACCCTAATGCAGATGTTTGTCAGGGTTCTACCGTCACTATTCCCGATATAGTGATTACAGAAAGTGCTAATGCTGATTTCACTGGAAATAGTTCAGTTAATATTGAAATAGGCTCAGACTTTACTTTTGGCGGAACTGTTACTGCTACGATTGGTGGAACAGCGGGTGCGTCTACTATTAGCGCGAGCGTTAGTGGCGGTACCTTAACTTTGACCTATAGTTTTACCGCAGGTTCGGAGACGCAGGCAAATACCATCACTATTAGTGGTTTAGAGGTAACAGCCTCTGCTTCTGCTACTACTGGTAATCAATTTCTAAGAGTCACAGGAGATGCATTGGGGGTAACTACCTCGGATGACCTTGCTACAGTAAATGTACAAGCAAAACCAGCAACCCCTGGAACAATCATTGGTGGAAACGAAATATTTCCGGGAGAATCAACGGTTTTGATCGTACCTCCTGTGGCAGGAGCAGATGGTTACCTGTGGGATTTTGGTGGATCAGATAAAGTATCAGGAACTTCAGATGTAAACTACATTACAATCAACACCACTGCCATGGCTGATAACATTACAGCCTCTGAAACGGTAACTGTAACCGTACGAGCAGTAGATAAAACTACAAGTTGTACCAGTGATGTTTCCAGTGACTTTACCTTAACAATCAAACCCAGAGGGATACTTGTAAACAAAAAATCTCCAACTTCGCCAGTTGAAATTTGTAATGATGGGAGCGTAGTTACCCTAGATAACATTGTTTTGACGGAACAATTTTTTGCTGACTTTGGAGTAAACAACGGATCTTTTGATTTAGAACTGAGCAATGATAGTTTTGTTTTTGACCAAACTGCGGGTAACCCAACGGTGAGCTTTACCAATAGCAGTGGGGGGACTTTTAGCGCAACAGTAAACGGAACTAAACTTACCATAAGTTATAATAATACGGATGGCTCTTCACTAACCAAGCTGAATAGTTTGATCATAAGTGGAGTAGGAGTCAAAGTAAACAATACGACTCAATCAACAGCAACATTACAGATTACTGGAGTAACCGATGCGCATTTGGAGGGACTTACCAGAAATCTACCTGGTGGAGATGTGCTTACTGTCGAAAGGCTGGCACGACCACCTCAACCAACCGCAATTGAAGTAGATGACAACACTGGAGTGACTGCATTTTGTACCAATACTACCGTTAAACTAGATGTAGATGGCTCCAGAAGTGCAGCAAACCGAAGCTACGATTGGAAGTTGCCAAGTGGTATTAGTATTACCAGTGCTGATCCTAACAGTAAAGAAGTGGATGTAACAGTGAGTTCAAGTGCAGTAGCTGGTGATATCGAAGTAACGGTAACCAATACCAATACTGGTTGTGTAAGCCTGGTTCGTAGTTTGACTATTACGGTAAGTACCGGGTTATCGCCAACTGCACAACCTACAGGACTTAGTGGTGAAGCTGATATTTGTATAGGAACAAGTGTGTTGTATTCAGTAAATCCAATATTTGGTGCTGATGGTTACGAATGGAACTTCCCCGCTGATAAGTTCAGTGCGGTAGGTACAGATGGTACAGACTTTACTGATCTTGACCCAGGAGCTACTACTACTTCAAGAATTAAAACTACCAGTAATTTCATTCGTTTACAGGCAACTGGTGATGGATCACCAGATTTGACTGTAAAAGGAATAACCAATGGTTGCGGTGATGGTGCTTTTTCGCTCCCTTACTCGATTACCGTCAAACCAGCAGCTACCATTGTGATTGAAAGCGCTACCCCAGGTGAGACATTTACCGAGGGACAAGCATTTACAACTGATGGAGGAGCGATTACCTTGAGGGCTATTGTCAATGGGGCTACCAACCCTTCCGAAGGTTCTTTTTCTGGAAATGGAATATCAGGTAATACCTTTAATCCAGCAAATGCTGCTTTGGGAGAAAACACCATTACTTATACATATAATGATCCTACTACGCTTTGTGCGTCACGTGCTCAGGTCAACGTAATTATTGCTCAACCAAGTGGAGTCCCAGGAACACAGGCTGAGTATTGCGAAGGAGATCCTGTGGTGGAGACTATCAATATTGAAACATTATTGTCAACTACCGGGACTAATACCGGGCGTTATATTGTAGCTTTACAAGAGGCACCAGGACTTTCTGGCCCAACCAGAAACTCTTTTCCTAGTTGTGATCCCAATGCTAATTTGCCCGCAGCAGGGGTGACTCAAACCTATACTTTTAGGCCATCAAGTGTCCCTGTCTCAGGTGCTGTAACCGAAGTACCCATATATGCCTACGTAGTAACTAAGTTTCAAGAGCTTATCTTGCTACCCATAGATCCTATTGATCCTTTTGATCCTCTTCGTACAACTTTGAGCCCGGACCCAGTGATTTCAAGAGCTGCTTCATTTGACTGTAGTGTTTCCAGGCAACTTTTAGGAACAATCAAAATTAATAGAAGACCTACGCCAAACATTGTTATCTCATCAGCCAACGCAGACGTATGTGGTAACAATTCTACTGAATACACCTATCAAGTACAAACCCCTGTATCTGGTAACACTTATACTTGGGAAATTTTGACTAGTGGTGATACCCCTGAACCTACTTATGGTACATTTGTAGGAGGTAATACGGGCGAAGAAGTAACCGTAAAATGGGCAGCTGCTTCTGTGGGGCAAATGCCTAAAATTAGGGTAACTGAAACGAATGGAGCCAGCACTGTAACTTGTGATGGAACTGATTCTGAAAGCATTAACGTACAAGCAGGCCCTGGGTTATCGCTGGCAGTAGATGGAGGAGGAACTCTTTTTTGTACAGGAATAGAAGTAGATTATACTGTTACGGTGACTAGTGGGACTCCTAGCGGTGCCTACACCTGGACTATTGCCGATGGGATAGGAACAATAGAATCTACCAGTGGTAACACCGCAAAAATTATATGGTTGAAAGGAAATGGTGCTGGTCAGGGGGTATTACGGGTTTCAGCTCAAAATAGCCTGAATTGCGAAGGTTTTGCTGAACTTCCAGTAGATATTGACCCTGCCTCAGAGGTGGTAATTAATGGAAGTGAAGTAGTTTGTGCCAATAGTCCAGGAGGGGATTATTCCATTGATGCCAACGATAACGATGATGTTATTTGGGAAGTAAAAGGAGGAACAATTGTTACTTCTGGTTCTGGAACGCTCACAGTTGGGACAGATGGCACAAATACACTAACTGGTAAAGGAATAGATAGCAAATTAATACAAATAAATTGGGGAGATGGTGAAATAGGGCAAGTAAAAGCTACCAAGTCTACTGCATCGGCTTGTAATGGAGTCAATATAAAATCAGTAACCATTACGCCACAGCCTAAAATCACCAGTATCACAAATTTGGAAACAGCTTATTGTGATACCCAGGCGGATGTTACACTTACTCCTGTAATAGAGAATAATCCAACTGGAACTTTTTCCTATGCATTGTATCGCATTGCAGCGCCAACTAATAACATAAGCAGTACTTTTATAAGTGGCCATACCATTAACTTGACTACTTTGTATGGTTCAAGTACTACTGAAGAAGAATACATATTGGAGTATACTTTTACTGATGACAATACGGGATGTTCAAAAACGGAGACTTATAACTTTAAGATTGTACCCCAACCCACCGTTAGTTTTACCTTTGCTGGGGCAAAAACAGAATTTTGTGTGGCAGACAATCAAGTAGAGCTTTCTCCGAATTTGACAGGTGGAACTTTCTCGGTCACTAAGTTTGAAAACCCTAATACGACTGCTACCAATGAAACGTTTGGACCATTTAATGCCACTACCATTAATTTTAGTGACTTGAATGGAGCAGGGAAGTACCGAGTAGAGTATAATCTTACTTTGGGTTCTTGTTCTTCTTCTTCTGGTACTCAAGAGTTTCAAATATTTGATCCTACCACAGTAACCATAGACATGACCTCTATTAATGCTACTGGTTATTGTGTGCGTGGGTATAATAATACTTTACAAACAGTGATTCCAGGAGACGTGATTGATTTAAGTGTAAATACGGCACTGAATGGCATTGTACCAGGTACTTCTATTACCTCTACAATTGATTTAATTGATGGCACCAATCGTTTCTTTGAAATTAAGAGAGACGGAGCGCCTGACACTGACTATGAGCCATTGAGAGATAATGGTGGAGCGTTGTCTCGCTCTTTCAATGCTGGTCGTCCTTTATTTTCTCAACCAAATTACGCGCATGACAATGCGGCCATTACCACCGCTCAATGGAATGTGTTGGCTGGTACCTACCAAGTGCGATACAACTATACTGATGGTAAAGGTTGTAAAAGTGTCTCTGCGCCAATCGATATTATTGTAAAACCATTACCACTCATAAACTTTGCTGGAGTAAGTGCCAGTGAGGCTTTTTGTGCCGACCTTACCTCGGTGACATTGGAACCCTTGGTAAATGGTAACCCTCCTGCGGCGGCAGCAGGTACTGCCACATTTATCATTGTTGATACTGATAACCCCTTAGCTGCACCCAGAACTATTACGGGACCTTCTTTTAATCTTGATCCTAGCGACCTCGGAGAAGGAAACTATACAATACAGCTTAGGTTTGAAGAGACAAATGGATGTGCTGAATTCTCAGAAGTGAGAAGCTTTATAGTGAATGGTAACCCCGCAGTAGGTTTTAGTTTGGGTAATCCTCCGGTGAATGGAAATAAATATTGTATTTCAGGAATTACTAAGCAAATTGAGCTGGTACCAGATGGAGGACAAACTGGAGGTACATTTACCATTCAAAAAGATGGAGGCTCAAGAGTTATCTCATTAGGAGCTGGAGTAACCATTGTATCGATTGATGCATTAGAAGGCACAGGAAAATACAATGTGACCTATGATTTTGTGGCCAATGGATGTTCGGGGCAAAACACGATCACTAACGTGTTTGAAATCGTTCCATTACCTACCTTAGATATTACAGGTATTGATCCAGCTGGATACTGTGCGCAAGGTGCTACTCCATTTGCGCTTCAACCTCGAGTAAACTTAGCGCCACTTCCTGTTAGTGAGCCTGCAACTCAAAATGGCTTTTTTGAAATTAAAAAAGTATCAGGTGAGAATCCATCTTCTGATTTTGTGGCATTGGTAGATCCTAATACAGGAGATTCTACCGACATATTTAATCCAGCACGCCCATTTACTACCGATCCTGTTCTTGCAGCCGATGCACCTACCAGTGCCTGGAATGCCTTGGCAGGAGATTATAGAGTAAGGTATAAATACAAGGATGAAAATGGTTGTGAAAACACTTCACCAGAATTTACGATTACAATCAATCGTACTCCTAAACTTACTTTTACTGGATTGGATGCGACTTATTGCGATGATGTGGAGCTGGTAACACTTACTCCTTTTGATGGCGAGTCTCGAATTACCTCAAGTGTAACTTTTAAGTATCGTAATACTTCTCAGACCACTTTTAATACCTTTACTCAAGGAAACTCTTTTAGTCCTAAGACTTTAGGAGCAGGTACTTACGAGATTGTGTTGGAGAGTAGTGCTTCGGGTTGTACCAACAGCTCGCAGAGAGATACTACTTATTTGGTAACAATACAACCTACCCCAAAAAATGTGACATTGACTGCTACCCAAACTTTTGGTGAAAACAAAATCCAATTTGTAGCAGGTGCAGACAATACCAACACTAACTGGACTTGGGAGTGGGATTTCCGAGATGGTACCACGAGCAATCAACAAAATCCATTAAAGACTTTGATCAACATTGCCCCACAGGTAGTGAACTACACCTTTATACCGGGCACTGAGCAAGGCTGTACCAAGCTGATAGAAAAGAGCTTTAAGATGGAGTTTGATGTGGAAAATCTATGCGTAGGAGCAGCGACCAAATTTAATAACAAGTCGGAGTTGCCACGCGATGAAATAGGCTCTGTGCTGTGGGATTTTGGCGATGGCTTAGGAACTTCTACCGAAACCAGCCCCTCTTACAGTTATACTACCCCTGGAACCTACATTGTAAAACTGACAATGACTACCAAAGATGGAATAGCGACTTATGTGCTAAACCGCAGAGTAGATATTTTCCCATTGATTCCAGTAAGTGATACTGATTTTTACAATGAAGAATTTGAGAATGGCAGTGGTGGCTGGATTTCGCACGGAGTTGTAAGTGTAAACCAGATACCTCTGGATAGTACTAGCTGGAAATTGAAGCAACCAGATGGTTTCTTGATTAGAAACTCTACTGGAAACGCTTGGGTGACTGATAACCGTGATAACCTTAATCGAGCAAGTACTGATGCCAACTACAACAGCAATGAACAATCATATGTAGAAAGCCCATGTTTTGATATTGGAGGGCTCAACAAACCAATGATTTCGTTCCGTTACTGGTCAGATACTGATGCGGGGTCAGATGGGGTGACATTGCTTTATACCATTGATGATGGTAAAACCTGGACTCGTTTAGGAGAGAAAGATTTGGGTATTAACTGGTTTGATACCAGACCTATTTTGGGAGCTCCTGGAGAAGGAAGTAGTACTGCTACTATCAATGCCAATCCTGGTAACGAAGGTTGGTCAGGACAAAGCCAAACCACTGCTGGCGAATGGAAAACAGCACGTTTTAGTTTGACAAGTGTATTGATCGCCATGCAAGGGCAAGGAATCACTAATCGGGTGGTACGTTTCAGAATAGCATTTGGTAGTAATGCGGATAACCCTCCTGGCCAACAGTTTGATGGCTTTGCTTTTGATGGGGTACGTATTAGTAATCGTAACCGTATTGTACTGTTAGAATACTTTATCAATGCCAGTGTAAACAACGCAGGAACATTTGATCTTAATGCGCGAAAGTTCCCTGATGATGGAAACAATAACGAGGTAGTGAGTATTCACAATCACACTGATTTCCCAGGAGTAGATGATATCAATACTCAAAATGACAAGGATCCTAGTGCACGTGCTTTTTATCACGGTGTACGCGATGTACCTCGTGGAGTAGTAGATGGTACTGCTCGAGACGAAGTGTTAGGAAAGTGGGCTACCGATTTATTTGCTGATCGTACCCTGATTCCTTCTCCGTTTTTGATTACGATTAATCAGCCTACAGTTACTGGCAATCAGTTGAATGTATCGGCTTCTATTCAGGCCATTGAAGCATTTGACCGCAAAGTAGTCATGCACGTAGTAGTGATTGATTCAGTAACCAATGCCAATGGGCAAACCTTCCACAATGCGACACGGAAGTTTTTGCCTGATGCAGCAGGAACCTATCGTGATACGCCTTGGGTTACTGGAGATGTGCAAACCCTAAGCTTTGATTGGGATTTTGCTGATCTTGACCCAAGTAAATTTAGAATTGTGGTGTTTATAGAAGATTACGATACTCGTGAAGTTCACCAAGCCGGAGTCTTGTCAGTAAATGGCAACCGTCAGGGAACTGGAGGAGGAACCCAGTTAGGACAGGTTACCGGAGGAGTGGATCCGTTACCAGACAGTAAGTTGGTATTGTACCCTAACCCCACAAGTGATTACCTACAAGTGAAGTTAGAAACACAAAAACCGTTGTCTAATCAAGCTTACTGGGAAATCATCACCATCCAGGGACAAATCGTGAAATCTGGAGCCTGGGCGTTTAATCAGCCTTCTAAGAGTGTGAATACCAGTAACCTGGCCCAAGGAATATACATATTGCGTATTATTGACGAAGGCCGAATTATTCAACGAAGGTTTAGGAAAAAGGATTAAAGCAGCGCTCAGTGTGAGTGTATACTTTAAGATTTGAATAATATAAAAGGAGGGAGCACTTGGTGTTTGCTCCTTTTTTGTTGATTACTCTTATACCAACCCACCGCGATTATCCGTACAGTTTTAC
>DMXI01000081.1 GCA_003483885.1 Microscillaceae bacterium | reverse complement strand
TAAAAAACATAGAGAGTAAGAAGATCACCACCCACTTAAAAAAGCCTGGGATTAGGCGAAAGCTAATGACCATTGTACAAAACAAGAACATCAACATAGAAATACGGTTGATGCCGTGCATCATGCGTATGTTAAAATTGTTGGGACGGTCAGGATCGTGTTTGCGGAAAAAATATCCAAAAACAGCTCCCATTTTAAAAAAATCTCCAAATTTACTCATGATATAATGATTGTTTATTTTGTAAATACAATCCTTTGATAGAGGTAAAGGTTTGAAACTGACTACAAATATCAATAATAATCCGCAAGAATGGCAGTGATTGTCCAGTTTTCGGGTAATTGTAAGGAAAGAAATCGAGTGGGCACAACCGTCTGGAACGCAACATTCACCCATATATTTTACGTATATTTTGATAAATGCAGTATTATATTCTGCGAATACTTGTTTTGTAAAAGAAATACCTTTGAATCACCACTCTGAGGTATATGAATAATATTTTTTTGGTCAAACTAACTCCCCTTATCTATGAATCTACAAGAAAAACAACTGTGGGATAAAATTCAACAATACTCTCTTGATACGATAGATGCTTCTTTTCCTTTTTCGGCGCGCCTGATGCGTGAAAATGGCTGGACAAAAGAATACACACTGGAAGTAATAGAAGAATACAAAAAGTTTATGTTTTTGGTAGCCGTATCCGGGCATCCAGTTTCTCCTTCCGATCCGGTAGATCAAGTATGGCATTTACATTTAATCTATACCAAGTCTTACTGGGACGAATTCTGCTATGGTATTTTGGGTACCGCAGTACATCATAATCCTACCAAGGGGGGCAAATCTGAGCGGCAAAAACATGTGAAAATGTACGGCCAAACTGCCGAGAGTTACCAAAGGTATTTTGGTACCAGTCAGCCGACTCATATTTGGGTCAATACCCAAGATTTATTCAAAGAAATTTACTACAAGCGGGTAAACATGCACCGTAATTGGGTGATAGCTAAACCAACATTTATACGCAAACGCTGGCACCTGGCTCCACTATTGGCGCTTTTAGCCATACTATTTATGGCCAACGATGGAGGAGGGTTTGTTACAGCCTTTATAACTATTATAGTATTTGCAGTAATTGCCAGCTTATTTGGCAGTAGTGGAACAGGTAATAATGGAAAAGGCGGCAGTGGAGGAGGAGGATTGCTTGGGTGTGGGGGATCTATTGATGTAGGTTCTGGAGACGGAGATTCAGGATGTTCAAGCTGCTCAGGCTGTGGGGGATGTGGAGGCTGCGGCTAAAGTGTAATATCTTAAATAAAATTTTTGATCAAACTAATTACAATTCCCTATGAAACCAAAAGAAAAACAACTCTGGGGCAAACTCAAGCAGTATCCTCTACATACCGTAGACACGCTTGTTCCTTTCTATACTCGCCTCATGCGCAAACATAATTGGGACAAAACCTACACTTTAAAAACGATTACTGAGTATAAAAAATTTATGTTTTTATGGTCAGTAGCAGGTGTTCCTCTTTTTGCACCTGCTCCCATTAGAAAAGTATGGCAATTGCACCTCATGTATACTCAATCGTATTGGATGGAGTTTTGTCGAGGTATTTTTGGCACACCTATCCACCATAGCCTTACCTCAGACGATGACATCAATTATGAAGAAGAGGCGGCGATCTATAGCCAACTGACGAAGGTATACCAGCAATATTTTGATACACCACCTCCTAAATCCATTTGGTTAGAAACCGAATCGGTGCTTAGAGAGAAGTATCAAAAACGAGAAGAAGTGAAAGCAATGAAAGCACAAGAAAGTGCAAGCATATGGCACCTGTTTTACTACCTTCAGGGCTTGATTCCTAAAGCCAAGGGACATTGGTTCATAGCTTCTTTTATCAGTTTATTTGTGATTTTGTCGCAACCCGAAGACCTGGATTATGAAACTGGAATAGCCTTTATTGCAGTGGTGTTGATGATTATAGGAATTGTTGTAATGGCGATCAGAGCCGATAGGTGAAAATTAATAAAATTAAGTATGAAGATCATATTAGTTTTTAATATATCGTTCTTGTAAAAGCTTCTCCCTTGTGGGGAGACTGAGAGGGGTTTTAATGGATGCTTTATATTTTCAAGATGTTGATAATCAACACAAAAACCTCCCTTAATCCCTCCAAAAGAGGGAAACAATACTCGCTTAAATTACCCGATTTTATATTTCAAACTAATTGTATTCTATTACTTACTATTGCCTAATTTGAAACTGGTTGCTAATCTCAATCATATGTTGGAGTGACAGCAATTCATCATTGTTGTGGGAAGAATAACATTTGGCGTAGCATATACAAGTGGTAAGTTTATTATATTGTATACTGGAAACAATATAAGCTAACACTATGAAAACCAATATTCACTCTATTTACCTTCTTTTCGTTCTTTTTTTTATCCCCTTAAGTATGCAGGCCCAATTGACTTCTACCGAAAAACAATTTTTGGATCAATTATTTAGTGATTTTCTTCGGAAGCCAGCACAGCATGAGCAAAGAGTAAAATTAAAAGTACTGGTAAGAGATGCTTGGGGAGGTAGCCAAAAAATAGAAAGAGCAGGTTGGTGGAATGCATCCGAAGCCAAGGTTTATTTTGCCGATGGCGAATGGGTAGGAGTAACTTCAAAAGATAGCCTTCAAAAAGTTGATTATGTCCAATCTTGTCGGACAAAATACCTTTCAAAAAAGCAACAAAGCACAGCCGCGAGGATGGAATTACAATCATTGGGTATGTTGCAAGAGACTCTTTTGGTAGATGTTGCTTGTTTGTATGTCCTTAAAGAAGAAAAGTTGGCCCAACAAATATTGTATACAAAAGCCCCGGTTAAGTTAAATGAATTGTTGGAGCAATTAAGAGGAAGCCTGGCCTGGAATGCTTATGCTCAATTGGTGCATGGCTATATGGTAAGAGCAGATAGTGAGGCTTGGACACATGGACAAAGGTTTTTAAAACTTTATGCAGACCAGCTTCGACATTATCCACAAGCCAAAGCCCTGATAGAAGATTTAGAGAGAAGGAAAAAAGAGGGGAAGTTTGAGAGTAAAGTTTTGGAAAAAGCTCCCGAATCTTATAATTCCTGGACAGATGCTAAAAAAATTGAATACTTGATTGCTTCCTTAGACGAAGTAGATCAACGTCAATGGGGGCAACCCGGGGGAGTAGCATTGGGACGAGATTGGAGGGTAAAAGCATTGATTGCTTTGGGAGATACCCCAGTAGAGGCATTGATCGATGTGCTTGAATTTGATCATCGCTTTACCAGATCAGTACATTTTTTCAGAGATTTTAGTACAAATAGAACTGTTTTGAGCACTAAAGAAGTCGCCGTGACTGTTTTAATGGCTACTTTAGGTAAGAAGTTATTTGAACCGGTATCTACTGGGGATAATTTTACTGCCCGAGGTAGGGATCAGGCTCAAAAAATGGCGATGTACTTGAGAGACTACTGGCAAAAAAATAAAGGAAAAAGCTATGCGGCAAGGCAAATGGAAGTATTGTTGAATGCTGAGTTACCCTCAGACCAAAGAAGATTAGCTGCTTATAACCTGACCAAAGGTTTAAAAAAATATATGCCAGGAACTACCGTTTTTACCCAGATAGAGGTACAATACCCTGAGCAAAAAGAGCTGCAACAGCCTAAACAAAATCAGCTAATCCAAGAGTTTAACAACCCCAGCGTAGCAGAAGCTATTCTGGAGGCGATGTATCAGGATTTGGCTAAAGCAAAAGATGCCTATTATGATCCTAAAAGAAAAATTGAAACAACGTATCTTCAGGCTTTAATGGATTTGAAAGATACCCGTATCCTTCAGCAACTCAATCAAAAATACCAGGAAGCCCCCTACTCAAGGTTAAAAAGAAAATTAGCCTATGCTTGTCATGTGTTAGGCAACCCAAAACCTTATCAAGCGTTTGCTAAATTACTAAAGGCTGGAAGTATAAAAATAGACGCGCTTAACATCAATGCACGTGATCTTCGAGCAGATCCAGGTTTTCAGGAAATCCAAAACATGGTGCTGGACTTGACCTACATCCATACCCTGGAAATGGATCAGGTATTGAATGCATTTTCTCAACCTTCTCACCCTTACTTTCCTTATATTAAACGCAGTATTTATCAGGTTACCACTGGGATTAGTTTCCCTTCTTTTGGAGAACAATACTGGTTTTATCATCCTTATTGTTTAAAGTTTTTATATCCCAGACTTTCTGATCAAGTAGTTTTGGAAGGCACTTGGGCAAAAGTAGATACCAAAGACAAACAAGTGATTGTCAAAAGCGAAGGAGGCACTACTTATTCAAAAAATGATTTTAAAAGGCTCAATGAAAGAAACGAAAATCTTAAAATCAGAAATTGTGACTTTACTGCGTATCATTTGTCCAATTTTTTGTGGGGCATACCTCCATTTAGTTTGCTGTTGAATCCTCAAAAAATGAATACGTTTATTGAAGAGCAAAAGGCCTGGTTGCAGCGGTTTTCTCGATTTAGGCTATTGTCTCCACAAGAAAAAAAGGCTTTAGAGTTGAATGATTATGAAATTTGTTTTGTGCCTGTTTTACAAAAAGATCGAGTAGCAACTATTCAGGATGTTCAAAAAGGAGAGGCATTATTCGAGTTAACTGGGCAAGGAACAGTAGCCAAAGATTTAGCCTTCCCTGCCATTGGGGTGTACAAAAATACTCAAGGCAAATTAGAAAAATACCTTATTCTACAGGCCGAAGTTGATGCGAAAACTCGAAAAATGCATCTGGGAATGATTGGAGCAAATGGAATAAAAATAGTAACTAAAGATAATCTAGTAAAGATAGAATCATTGAAAAAATAGTTGATTCTTAGAGCTTGTACCGATGCATTGGTACAAGCTCTTATTTAAACTTTTCCTTCAAAAACCTCGCGGTATGATTATCTTCTAGCTTGATAAGGTCTTCCGGAATTCCTTCAAAACAAATTTGCCCACCTTTATCTCCACCATCAGGGCCAAGGTCGATGATCCAATCTGCGCTTTTAATCACTTCTAGGTTGTGCTCAATGACTAATACCGAATGGCCTTGCTCTACCAAAGCATTCAAAGCCTTGAGGAGCTTTTTGATATCGTGGAAATGTAACCCGGTAGTAGGCTCATCAAAGATAAACAAAGTACTACCTTTGCGAGAGTTTCGTTTATCCAGAAAAGAGGCCAGTTTAAGGCGTTGTGCTTCCCCTCCACTCAAAGTATTAGAAGATTGCCCCAAACCCACGTAGCCCAAGCCCACTTCCTGCAAAGGAGTCAAAGCTTGAATGATTTTAGGTTGTTCTTTGAAAAATTCCAGGCTTTCGTCTATGGTCAAATCCAGCACCTCGGCAATGTCCTTGTCGTTGTATTTTACCTCCAGTATTTCTTTTTTAAAACGTTTGCCTTTGCAGCTTTCACAAGTAAGGTATACATCGGCCATAAACTGCATTTCTATCTTCACCTTTCCTTCTCCTTCGCATACTTCACAGCGACCCTTGTCTACATTGAAAGAGAAATGAGCTGGTTTATACCCCCGTTTTTTGGCTAAAGGTGTGTTAGAGAATAAGTTACGAATGGCGTCGTACGATTTGGTATAAGTCACTGGATTAGAACGGGAAGATTTACCAATAGGATTTTGATCAATAAATTCTACCCCTACCAATGCATTGATATCTCCCTCCAGGCTTTGATATTTGCCCTTGGCACTGCTATAATCTCCATAAATTTTGGCCAGTACTGGATACAAAATATCTTTGATCAAAGTAGATTTACCTGAGCCACTTACCCCGGTTACTACAGTCATAACGCCCAACGGAAAACGTACATCTATATTCTTGAGGTTATGTTCTTCAGCACCTGTTAAGGTGAGAAAACTACTTGCCGGGCGGCGTATTTTCGGAATCGCAATGACATCGGTACCATTCAAATAATTTAAGGTATGGGAGCTTTGTCCATTTTTGACGGGTGCTTCTAAAGTACCCTGAAACACCAATTCGCCTCCTCCAGTACCTGCTTCGGGCCCAATATCAATAATTTGATCGGCCTCCCGCATAATATCTTCTTCGTGTTCCACCACGATTACGGTATTGCCCAGTGCTTTTAAATCTTTGAGTACCCCAATCAATCGATGAGTATCACGAGGGTGTAGGCCAATACTAGGCTCATCCAAAATGTACATAGATCCCACCAATGCACTCCCTAATGCAGTAGCCAACTTGATCCGTTGGTATTCGCCACCCGATAGGGTAGAGGTTAAGCGATTGAGGGTAAGATAACCTAATCCCACTTCGTTGAGGTACTTGATACGGTTATTGATTTCTACCAGTACCCGTCGAGCAATGGTTTGTTCATTGGGTGTAAGCGCTAAATTTTGAAAGAGTACCCGTAAATCTTCCAAAGACATGAGTACTAAATCCGAAATATTATAATCGCCAATTTTGACATATCCCGCATCTTTGCGCAAACGGGTCCCTCTACAGTCGGGGCACATTACTTTTCCTCGGTAGCGAGACAACATTACCCGATACTGAATTTTGTGACTTTGGCTGGCGATGTGTTCAAAAAATGCATTGAGTCCTAAAAAGTGATCATTGCCTTCCCAAAGCAAACGTTTATCTTCTGCGCTTAATTCTCGATAAGGACGATGAATTGGAAAATCAAACTTGTAACTGCTGCTAATCAAGGGTTGAAACCACTCCTGACGCATTTTTTCGGTAGCCCAAGGCACAATGGCGTTGTCGTATACCGAAAGGCTTTTATTCGGAATTACCAAGTCTTCGTCAATGTCCAACACGGTACCAAAACCACCACAACGTTTGCAAGCTCCATAGGGGTTGTTAAAGCTAAAAAACTGGACACTGGGTTCTTCAAAACGAATACCGTCCAGCTCAAAACGATCTGAAAATTCTCGAACCTCTTTCTTAAGAATGTTGATCACACAAGTACCGTGACCTTCATAAAAAGCCGTTTGCACTGAATCGGCAATACGGAATTGATTATCCTCATCGTCTTTTTTTACTACATTACGATCCACCAAAATGTAGATATCCTGACCTACCAATGCCTTGATGGCTGCTACATCAGAAAGTAATTCTTCAATAAAAAGCGTTTCTCCATCTACCAGCAAACGAGTAAATCCTTTCTGAAAAATCAACTTGAGTTCTTCTTCCAGGCTACGGTCCCCCGTCATTTGCACCGGAGCCATAATAAGTAGTTTCTGACCTTCTTCGTGGGACTGAATGTAGTTGACTACGTCAGTTACACTGTCTTTTTTAACTACTTCGCCAGATTTAGGAGAATAAGTAACCCCAATACGGGCAAACAATAATTTGAGATAATCATAAATTTCGGTAGAGGTACCCACGGTAGCACGAGGGTTTTTGGTATTACTTTTTTGTTCTACGGCAATGGCAGGTGACACCCCTTTGATGTATTCTACGGCAGGCTTTTCCATACGTCCCAAAAACTGGCGGGCGTAAGAACTAAGGCTTTCCACATACATGCGCTGCCCTTCGGCAAATAGGGTGTCGAAAGCCAGTGAAGACTTGCCCGAACCTGATAAACCAGTAATAACTATCAGTTGGTTTCGGGGAATGGCCACGTCCAGGCTTTTCAAATTATTTACCCGAGCGCCTTTAATAATGATATGATGTCGAGGGTCTAACTGATTAATGTTTACCTGCATGTTATGTGTTGTGTTTACCTGTTTGTATGAATGCTTTTGAACTGTGTTTTGTTCAAAAAATATTCAAATAAGTAATTTGCCAACTTGATATTGGCAAACCGCAAATATAGCATCGTTTTGGCGAAAAGCCGCTTGGATATTAAAAAAAGCTACTCAAGAAAACCTGAGTAGCTTTTTAGGGTGAATTTGATTTATTAGTATAATGTTGTGAAAGAAATTTATTAGACTTTCTATAAGATTGCGTTAGCTCTGGTCTCGGCCTTAGTAGGTCGGCGTTAAAAATCTGTGAAGCACAGCCGTAAAGAACTTTTCACCTGTTTGAGCGAAGCGAGTTTGAAAAGTTTAGGCGGAGTGTAGCAGATTTAGCAACGAGCTACTACAGCCGCGGGGTTTTTGTTAC
>DMXI01000026.1 GCA_003483885.1 Microscillaceae bacterium | reverse complement strand
ATTGATGTATTTTGAACAAAATATTAGGACTCGGGAGGACTTTAGGCCATGAGGTAGCACGTCATCCCCATTGATGTATTTTGAGCAACAAAGAACCGAAGCTATAGCTTTGCTATGCTGAGCTCAACGAAGTTAATTACTGCTCGAAAGGGCAAAGCCTTCTTTCAGATAAACACCAAGAAAGCCTGCATCATTCATATTTAGAAGGCGTCACCCCAAATTGTTTTTTGAAGCATTTGTTAAAATAGGAAATATCGTTGAAGCCTACCTGTAGGGCAATGCTCTCTACCTTATCATTGGTTTCCTTTAACAAGGTAGCGGCTTTTCTCAGCCTAATGCCTCGAATAAACTCTACAATAGATTGATTTGTCAGTGCCTTCATTTTTCGAAACAAATTGGAGCGGCTCATCCCTATTTCCTGGCAAAAATAACCCACATCAAAATTTGGCTTATCCATATTTTGCTCTACAATCTCCGTCATTTTTTTCAGAAAAGCTTCTTCTTTGGAAGGCATCGCTCTTTGGGGCAGCTCAGCCACATTCTCGGGCCTCACTATCTGTCGGCTCAATGCTTCTCGCAATTTATCGCGACGATCCAACATATTTTTTACCCGTAGTAATAGCTCCTTAGCACTAAACGGTTTGGTTAGGTAATCATCCCCACCGGTTTCCAGTCCTGCAATCTTACTTTCAAAATCACTTTTGGCCGAAAGTAGCATCATCGGAATATGGCTGGTTACCTCATGTTCCCGAAGCTGCTTCACCATTTCCAAACCATCCACCTTAGGCATCATCACATCGCTCACAATGAGGTCTGGCACATGTTCGAGCGCCGAGGCTATCCCTTCTGCTCCATTATTGGCTGACAAAACGGTATAAAAAGGAGCTAATTCAGCCGCTATAAAGTCCTTGATTTCACGATTGTCTTCTACAATCAAAACCGTGTTTTTTTCAGCGGTTACGTCTTCTATGATTGGCAATTCTTCTCGCATCACAGGGGCAATCACGTCAGTGGGAGTATTGGGAGCAAGGTCAATCAACGCCTTTTGCTCAAAAGGCAAAACTACAGTAAAAGTAGTGCCCTGTTGGAGTTGACTCTCCACCTTAATAGTACCCTCATGCAGTGTTACCAACTCTTTGACCAACGCTAACCCAATACCAGTCCCTTCGTGCGCTCGAGTGCCCGAATCGTCGGCCTGATAAAAGCGGTCAAAAATATGGACAAGTTGCTCCTCTGCTATCCCTGCGCCATTATCCGCAATGGTGGCGCTTATCTGGTTACCTGTCTGGGTAATTGCAAAACTTACTTTTCCTCCCTCTGGGGTAAACTTCAACGCATTGGATAACAGGTTAAAAAAGATCTTTTCTATTTTATCCTCGTCAAAATCACCCACCATCTCTTTTTCAGGAATTTGCAGCTCCATTTGAATGTTTTTTTGCTGGGCCAACAACTCAAAGGAATGAAATATCTGAGTCAAAAAAGTAGTCAAATTTCCCCTTTTCACTTGCAAAAACATTTTGCCACTATCTATTTTCGAAACATCCATCAATTGATTGATGAGCTTCATCAGGCGATGGGCATTGGCCAGTATGTATTGGGAATACATTTTCACTGGTGATAGTTTTTTTACCCCTAATAACTTTTCGGCAGGTCCAATAATGAGGGTGAGCGGGGTTTTGAATTCGTGCGAAATATTGGCAAAAAAACGCGATTTTACCTGATCCATTTCCTTGAGTTTTTCCGCCTGAGACGCAATTTCTTCTTTTTGATGTTCTAACTCCTGGGTTCGCTTGGCCACCAATCGTTCCAACCTCAATTTATCTTTGATTAATTGACGCGAACGCCAACGAATGATGGCATATACCACCAATATCGCTAGTACAACATATGCACTAAAAGCCCACCAAGTAAGCCAATAAGGAGGGTTTACCTCAATCACGATTCCTCGGATTGTGCTCCAGTCACTGTTGTATTTTCGCGCCCGTAATTCTAATGTGTGGTATCCAGTGGGGAAACGATTATAATTTAAAAAATTCAAGCGTGTGTCCTGCCAGGGTTCATCGTCGAGTCGGTATTGATAATGTATACCTTCAGGATACACAAAAGTAAGGGCTTGAAATTGGATATCTAATCTTTGATTGTATTGAAGTATTACCTCAGAACTTATCTTGATAGGCTTTCTATTTACCAGAATTTTCTCGATGTAAAATCTTGGAGCTGTCACTAAACCTGGCTTCTGACTTATCTCCATCATTGATATGCCTTTACTGGTACCAACCCACAAACGTTTGCGCTTATCCAGAAATAAGCAATTGATACTAGGAGATACTAAACCTGTTTTGTGATTATAATTGACAAACCGCTCTCCATCAAAATAAGCAAGCCCTTTAGAGGTGCCTACCCATACCCCTCCCCAATGATCTATGACCAAACTTGTACAATTACCCAAAACAAAGTCATTTTTGGCAGTTATTTTCCGTATTTCACCATTTTGGTAATAGCAAACTCCTTCTTTGGTTCCAATCCATAATTCTCCGTTCGCTCCTTTGGCCACCGTATTCACAAAGTTGCTGGGCAATCCATCAGCTACCTTCAGAGAATCCAAAAGCTCTATCTTTGGCTTTGCTTTTTGTCTATTTTCTCTAAAAACATACAATCCTTGATTGGTTGCCATCCAAAGCTTATTTTCATAATCAAATAAGCTAGAGATTAGGAAATCATTAGAAAATTTATGTAGCCACCACGCTTGTTTACCTGTTTCTTTTTGCAAGTTTCTGGACGATATAGCATTATCTCCAAAGTGCCATATCTTATTTCGTATATCCTTGTATAGATGTTTTTCTATCCCTTTATCTAGCTTGATCACCCTTGCTTGTTGAACTTGGTCAACTTCAAACAATTGATAACCTTCTTTAAGGCTTGCCAATAACATAAGATTACCTTTAGAACTTAGAGAAAGTTGAGTAATGTCAATAGATGATGCGTTGGATAACAATGTTACCTGATTAAAACCAGATGGTCCATATTTGTAAAGTCCATTGCTGGTACCTATATAAACAGTCCCATGTTTATCCTGGTGAATTTGTTGCACAAACTCACCAGTCAAGCCTTGTTGCGCATCATAATTTTTAAAAAGTGAATATGTAATGCAATACACGCCATCACCATTGGTAGTAAACCAGAGATTGCCTTCCTGATCTATTTCCAGGCTACTAGGAAAAGCTCGTAGTTTATATTTCTTCATCAAATCTTCTAATTGCTGGGTAGTGGGGTCATAACAATAAAATCCTCGGTTGTTTAGATTAGTAAGTCCAGTAAGAAAGTATAGTTTCCCATCAATGCCAGGCTTGATGTCATGAATGCGATAAGGTGGCAAGTTTTTAGTCCATATTTTCATAGGGCCACTTGCATCAATCGCCCAAAGTTTACCACGACCTCCCAGCCAGTATCTTTGCTGGGCATCTTGGGTAACATAATAAACCGTATCTTTTTGAATTACTTCTGGAAAGAAAGGCACAAAAGTAGAATCGTTTTGGTACTTCCATATACCAGCAAAACCTCCAAAAATCAGCTTGGATTGATCGGTAGTCAAATAACCTTTAATCAATGTTATTCGCTTAAAGCTATTTAATTTACTATAAATCTCGTGGTGGGAATAACTGAGTATTGAATCATTTTTCATAAATATACGAGTATTCACCCGCTTATTGAGAAAATACCATTGCTGTCCTTTTTTTTGGTAAAAATGGACATCAGATCTTTCACTAGAAAGCATCATTTGGTCTCCCTGGATGTCAATGTTTCCTACCTTAAAACGAGGATAGTCGATGGTTGGAGTATAGATAGAATCCTTTTTCAGGTAGTTTACTCCTCCTTTCCAGCTACCAATCCAGAGGGTACCTTCTTGGTCTTCGGTAATATCAATAGGATAATTGCTCAATAAACCATCTTTGCTACGATAGACTTTGAACTCTTTCCCATCAAAGCGGGCCAGTCCGTCATCGGTACAGATCCACAAAAAGCCCTTGCTGTCTTGCATAAGACTATAGCCTACATTATGTGGCAAGCCATCGTCGGTAGTATAATGCCGGATGTGAGAAAAATTTTGTCCTTGAGTATGTGTACTACAAATCAGACAAGCAATGAGTAAAGAAAAATAAATAACTCTCAAAATTGTATAGTGTTTATAGCGGGTGTATCTGCAAGGCTGGTCGCTAAAAAGAGAAGGGCTTTTGGGTATATACGATCAAATAAATCCTATCGTCCCCTATGGTTCGAGTATTTAATTGTCTCCTTCTTGTAGCCACTCATTGGCCTGGTGTAAGTCTATAAAATATTGGGTCAACATTTTGGCTTCTTTGTGCTCATCATAGGTCTGCTCTATAGCAAACTGAGTCACCAAATCTTCACTCATGACAAACGCCGCCTTTTTAGTAAATTTACTTACAGGTTCAAATATTTTTTTAGCTTGCCATTGCTGCAACTCAGGCGAAATTGTAAATAAAAAATCACGATTATCTAATAACCAATTTGGGGCTTTCCATTGTTTATTCTCCACATTTTCTACCACCTTATCTACTATATCAGACACAATCATTCTGTACTCGGCTTCGGTTAAGTCTTCGGTGGTATTTTTCCAATAAAACTCTACTAAATTTAATTTTTTATCATAGAGCGCTTCCAGGTATTTGTCAGAATGCAGATGAATTTTGCTCATAACTATTAAATCTATCCTGTTGAAAAATGTAAGTTTTTGTTGATTGTTTATTTTAGAATGATAAGTTAATCTTTCTCAAGAAGAACCGTGGATTAAAATGCACATACAAACCAATGGCTGTTTCGAACTTTTGGTTATTGAAATCATAACTGGGTTCTACCCTAACGGTGAAATTGGTGCTTTCGCTTATTTTAATGTTACGTAAATACCGCACAAAAAGTAAATCCCGGTTGCGTTCTGCAAAAGTTTTATCACTTACTCCAGTAGAACGATACAAGCCCCCACCCTGTGCCGAATTAAACCGATCGCCCAGCCAGACACTGGTCATTAAGTCTCCCCATTTGGTTGCCAAAGTAAGGTTGCCATAAAAAGCCCGTCCATTGTCAAAATCAGGCTGCCCAATGGTTACTTCGGCGGCTTGTGAACCAAGCACATAGTTATCTAACTTGATTGTTCGAACAAACGCATTTTTATTAAAGTTGAAATGCACCTGCAAGCCAGTTGCAAGATTCATGGTATTCAAAATAGGCTTCGCAATGAACGCTTCTTGACCTCCCTGATGTAAAATAGTAAACTGTACTGGAATTTGTACTCGAAAATGGGGCTTATCAATAATTCGGTAGAAGGTATGCAATCCCCCAAAGATTTCTTCCTGCAAAGGAGCTCCTCGACTAATGGCTTGCTGCCAATCTACCCACAAATCGAGGTACCACTTCTGGCCTTTATGGATAATTTGCAGTCCATTCTCCAGGCGATTGGTGAGCACTCGGTCAAAATCGTACATAGGCTCTATCAAACGATGGGCAAGGTTGCCTTGTAGGGTTCCTAAAGTCAAAGAGGTATTCTTTTTTTGAAACTTTACCGAAAAAACCGGGGCTATTTGGGTAAACTGCTCCTGACCAAAGTCCCTCAATACATATATACCCGCATCTACCCTGACGTTTTTGGCGGCAAAGTACACCAAACGAGGCTTTAGTTGGTATCCAAAAAAAGTTTGTCCGGGGATGATGTCGTTGAAGTACTCATTATTTTTTACAAAATTTAAATTTTGGACCTGTAAGTAAAGATTATGAGCATATTTGGGCTGAATCGAGAGCGAATCTTCGAATACTTGGTTGTTTAACTGGGCAAATGACACGTTTTTGA